>NZ_JBMDXT010000342.1:0-11558 GCF_048594475.1 Nakamurella sp.
CAGCATCGCGCTGGCCACCGTCGCGGCGCAGGCCGCCGCCGACAAGAAGGCGACCGACATCCTGCTCGTCGACGTGTCCGAGCGGCTGGCGATCACCGATGTTTTCGTCATCGTCACCGGCGCCAACGAGCGGCAGGTCGGGGCGATCGTGGACGCCGTCGAGGAGCAGATGCGGGCGGCCGGCTGCCGGCCGCCGCGCCGGGAGGGCCAGCGCGACGGGCGCTGGGTCCTGCTGGACTTCGTCGACATCATCGTGCACGTCCAGCATCCCGAGGAGCGGGTGTTCTACGCGCTGGACCGGCTGTGGAAGGACTGCCCGGTGATCCCGTTCACCGACCGGGCCCTGGCCGGGACCGACGCCGAGCGCGGCGACCGGACCGGTGACCGGACCGGTGCCGAGGCCGAGGCCGAGGCCGCGATCGTGACCGACCCGGAAGCCGTTCACACGCCGTGACTCTCGAGCATCTCATCCTGATGCGGCACGGCGAGACGGAGTGGAACCGGGGCCAGCGCCTGCAGGGCCATCGCGACATCCCGCTGTCCGACGTGGGCCGCATGCAGGCGGTCGACGCGGCGCCGTCGGTGGCCGCGCTCCGGCCCGAGGTGATCGTCGCCTCCGATCTGGGCCGGGCGCGGGAGACCGCCGAGGCCGTCGCCACCCTGCGGGAACTGCCGGTCGTCGTCGATCCGCGGCTGCGGGAGACGTCCATGGGCAAGTGGGAGGGGCTGACCCGGGACGAGGTCGTCGCCGGCTGGTCGCGGGAGTGGAACGACTGGCGCACCACCTCGGCCCACGCGTCGCCGCCGGGCGGCGAGTCGCGCTGGCAGGTCGCCGCCCGGGCCGCCGCCGTGGTCTACGAACTGGACGCCGGATCGGTGACCCGCGCCCTCCTGGTCTCCCACGGTGGCACCATCGTCGGTCTCACCGGGCGGTTGCTGGTGCTGCCCGAGGACTCCTGGGGCACCCTGGTCGGCGTCGGCAACTGCCACTGGGTCGTGCTGCACCGGTACGCCGGCGCGTGGCGGCTGCACTCGTACAACGCCGGCCTGGGCGGCCTGGTGCTGCCCCGCGGCGAGGACCAGGTCGCCGGTACCTGAGCGCGCACTACCCTGGCCGCCATGCGTGTTGCCCTCGTGTCCGCCACCGCCGCCCTGGGCACCGATGACGACGAGGCGTTCCTGCTGCCGGCCCTCCGGGCGGCGGGCGCCGACCCGGCCGTGGTCGTCTGGGACGACCGGGCGGTGGACTGGGCCGCGTTCGACGTGGTCGTGCTCCGCTCGACCTGGGACTACACGATGCGCCGGGACGAGTTCCTGACCTGGGTCGCGGCCACCGACGCGGTGACCCGGTTGCGGAACCGGCCTGGCGTCGTGCGATGGAACAGCGACAAGGTGTACCTGCGGGATCTCGCCGGGTACGGGCTACCGGTGGTGCCGACCGAGTTTCTGTCCCCCGGGGACCGGCCCGCGTTGCCGGACGGGGTCCCGTTCGTGGTCAAGCCGACCGTCTCCGCCGGCAGCCGCAACACCGCTCGCTACGCGCCGGGGGAGCAGGACGTCGCCCGCGACCACGCCCGGCGGCTGCTCGACCGGGGCCGCACTGTCATGGTCCAGCCGTACGTGGCCAGCGTCGACGAGCGCGGCGAGACGGCCCTGGTGTTCCTCGGCGGCCGGTACAGCCACGCGGTCACCAAGGACGCGCTGCTGGTGCCCGGGGAGCGGGCCACCGAGGACAAGCTCTTCGCCACCGAGAAGCTGCACGCGGTGCAGCCGTCCGCCGCGGAACGGGCCGTGGCCGATGCGGTGCTGGACGCCATCCCGTTCCCGCGGGACGAGTTGCTCTACGCGCGGGTCGACCTGGTGCTCGGGGCGGACGGCGAGCCGGCGGTGCTGGAACTCGAACTCGTCGAGCCGTCGCTGATGCTGCCCCAGGCCCCACCGGAGGCGGCCGGCGTGCTGGCGCGGACCATCGTGGCCCTGGCGGGGCCGGACAGGCAGGAGCGGTGATGGAACTCGGTCGCTACGGAGTCTGGATCCACAAGGACCGGCTCGACGAACGGCTGGCCCAAGAGATCGAGGCGCTGGGCTACGGGGCCATCTGGGTGGGCGCGTCGCCGACCGGCGAGCTGAGCCCGGTCCCGGCGGTGCTGGCGGCGACGGAGCGGATCGTGGTCACCACGGGAGTGGTGAACATGTGGGCGACGCCGCCCGAGGAGGCCGCGGCCGCGTACCACCGGCTCGCCGACGCGTTCCCCGGCCGGTTCCTGCTGGGCACCGGCATCGGGCATCGGGAGTCGTCCGCGCAGTACCGCAGCCCCTACGAGACGATCGTCGACTACCTGGACCGGCTGGCGGCCGCCGGGGTACCGGCCGGCGATCAGGTGCTGGCCGCGCTCGGGCCCCGGGTCCTGCGGCTGGCCGGCGAGCGGACCCGGGGTGCGCACCCGTACTTCACCACGCCGGACCACACCCGGTTCGCCCGGACGCAACTCGGGGCCGGCCCGCTGCTCGCGCCGGAGCAGAAGATCGTGCTGAACACCGATCCGGCGGCGGCCCGGGCGATCGGGCGGCCGACGGTGAGTTACTACCTGGGCCGGGTCAACTACCGGAACAACCTCAAGCGGTTCGGCTGGACCGACGCGGACCTCGCCGACGGCGGAACCGACGCCGTGGCCGACGCCCTCGTCGTCCACGGGGACGCCGCGGCGCTGGCGGCCGGCCTCGACGCGCACCTGGCCGCCGGCGCCGATCACGTCTGCGCGCAGGTGCTCACCGAGCCGGGCGGCGATCCGTTGCCGGCCCTGACCGCGGTGGCGCGGGAGCTGGGGCTGGGCTGAGTCGTCAGCGGATCTCTCCGGTCAGGCGGACCGTCAGGGGGCCGGTTTGGGCCTGGGCGCCGGCGGGCGGGTGACGGCAGGGATCCCGGTGGGCCGCCCACCGACGAGTCGCGCCGGGGACCGGTGCGTGCGAGGCTGGCGCCGTGACCGAATCGGCCGGCCGTCCGGTGTTCGTGCTCGTCGACGGCGAGAACATCGACGCCACGCTGGGGTCCAACATCCTGCACCGCCGCCCGGACCCGAAGGACCGGCCCCGCTGGGAGCGGGTGCTGGAATACGTGCGCAAGAGCTGGAATTCGGGTGATGTGCGGGCCCTGTTCTTCCTGAACGCGACCGACATGACGTTCCCGAACCCGTTCGTCCAGGCGCTCGGCAACATGCACTACAAGCCGGTCCTGCTCAGCGGCCCGCCCGAGGTCAAGATCGTCGACGTCGGCATCCTGCGCAGCCTCGACGCGATCCGGACGCTGGAGGGCGACGTGGTGCTGCTCAGCCACGACGCCGACTTCATCCCGGCCCTGACTCCGTTGCTGGACGGGACGCGTCGGGTGGGCCTGGTCGGGTTCAAGGAGCAGTTCAACTCGGCGTACGGCGAGTTGGTGCCCGACGGGTTGGAGATGCTCGACCTGGAGTACGACCTCGGGGCGTTCAACGTCACCCTGCCCAGGATCAGGATCATCCCGCTCGACGAGTTCGACCCGATGCCCTTCCTGCTGGCCAAGCAGGTCTGAGCCGGCGCCCGGCCGGGCTCGTCGGGGCGGACATGGCCCGCGCCGGCTGACCCGGAAAGTTGTCCCCATGTCCGATATCCGTGCACATTCGGGGTCGGTCCCTGTCGGCGTACGGCGGGTGTTCCTAGCGTCGGGGTGTGCGTTCTCGACCTGATCCGCGGCCCCGGTTGGCTCCGTTGCGCCGTCCGCCGGCGACGGCCCGCGACGCCGCCGACCCGGGTGCCGGGGCGGTCCCCGCGGATCCGGAGTTCGGTGGATGGGTGCCGGTCGTCGACCGGGCGCCGACCGACGAGGATCTGCTCTCGGACTGGGCCCCGCGGACCGGGCGCGGTCGGGGCCGGCGGCGCGCGGCCGATCCGGCTCCGGCCTCGGGCCGTGCTCCGGCCTCTCGCGGTGCTCCGGAGCCGGCCCGGCCGGCGGAATCGCCCTCCACCGGGGGTGAGTCGCCGGCCGGTCCGCCGGCGCTGCGGCTGGTCGGGGCGGAGCCGGTCGGGTGGCCCGCTGACTCGTGGCCCGAGGATTACTGGCCCGATGATTCCTGGCCCGATGGGCGTGAGTCCGCCGACGGCCGGACCGATGTCGATCGGGACGGCAGCCGGTCGAGCCCGGCCGGGTCCGCCGGTGGTGGGTCCGCCGAGGGTGGACGCAGCCCCGCGGATCAGGAGCCGGAGGCGCGGACGCAAGCCGATCCGGCACCGCCCAGGTGGGAGAGTGGAGATCTCGAAGCCGATCCCGACACCGGGGGCGGCGGAGCCGATGTCAGG
Source organism: Nakamurella sp. (assembly GCF_048594475.1). Lineage (NCBI taxonomy): Bacteria > Bacillati > Actinomycetota > Actinomycetes > Nakamurellales > Nakamurellaceae > Nakamurella > Nakamurella sp. Next base: position 4,333 of record NZ_JBMDXT010000342.1, read on the forward strand.
GCCTCATCGCCGCGCGGGGCCACCACGGGAGCACCCGAACCCGACCCCGACCCCGATCCCGACGCCGAACCCGACGCCGGCACCGGCACCGGCACCGAAACCGGCACCGGCGGCGGCACCGAGGCACACCCCGAGGCCGACGATGTCGCGCCCGGCCGGGTGCGGGCGCACCGGATCAACGGTCGTTGGGGCAGATTCGCCGAGTTGTGGGTGCCGGAGTCGATGCGGGAGGCGCGGGTCGATCCGGGTCGGCGGGGGATGCTGGTGCTCGTCCTGGTGGCCGCGGTGGCGGCCGTCGTCGCCGCGGTCGGTGTGTGGCGGGACCGGCCGGAACCGCGGCCGGTCGAGACCGCCGTCGTGGCCGTCGCGTCGGGGCAGCCGGCCGCGCCGGTGTCGGAGGCGGCGGCCTCCCCGGCGGCGGCCGTCGGGGCGGCTGGGACGTCCGGCGCGATCCCGTCGTCGGTACCGGTCGGCGGGTCGGTGACCGAGATCCTGGTGTCGGTCACCGGTCTGGTCACGAATCCGGGGGTGGTGCGGCTGGCCCCGGACGCGCGGGTGGCCGACGCCATCTCCGCGGCCGGCGGCACCCAGCCGGGGGCCGACCTGACCGGGATGAACCTGGCGGCCCGCCTCGCCGACGGCGATTCCGTCGTCGTCACCGACACCGGAGCCGACGCGGCCGCGGGACCGACCGGCGGATCCGGCGCGGCCGGCGGCTCCGGATCGGGGGGCGGAACCGGCGGTGAGGACACGGCCGCGGCGGGCGGGCTGGTCAACCTGAACACCGCCGACGAGGCGGCCCTGGACACCCTGCCCGGCGTGGGTCCGGTGATGGCCAAGAACATCCTGGCCTGGCGGGAGACCAACGGCCGGTTCGCCACGGTCGAACAGTTGCAGGAGATCAGCGGCATCGGCCCGTCCCGGTTCGCGCAGCTGGCCCCGCTGGTCACGGTGGGGTGAGCGGTGTTCCGGGCCGCGGCGGACGAGGAGAACGCACCGCCGCCCGACCTGCGGCTGGTGCCGGGTGCGATCGTGCTGTGGGTGGCGTCGATCGCCGTGCTGCTCGGCGGTCCGCCGGTCGCCTGGTGGATCGCCGGGCCGGCCACGGTGGCCGCGGCGATCCTGGCGGCCGTGCGGCCGGCCGGTTGGACGGTCGCCCTGCCGGTGCTCGCCATGGTGATCGCGGCGGCCGCCGTGACCGGGCTGGGCGAGGGACAGCGGGCGGCCGATCCCGTGACCCGTGCCGCCGACCAGCGCTCCTGGGCTCGGCTGACCGGAACCGTCGCCGGCTTTCCCGAGCGGATCGCAGACGGCTTCGGCTCGGGCGAGGGAACGCAGGCCGGCGGGGACGGCGAGGCCGACCGGCAGCGCTGGCGCGTCCCGATGCGGGTCGACGAGGCCGAGGTGGCCGGGTGGCGGTCCGGCAGCACGGTCCGGATCGCGCTGATGGGGACGGGCAGTGCCTGGGCGGCCCTGCTGCCCGGGCAGCCGATCGAGGTGTCCGGACGGCTGGCGGCCACGACGTTCGCCGGGCGGCCGAGCATCTCGCTCGCCGCGCGAGATCCCCCCGAGGTGCGCGGCCCGGCGCCCGGGCCGTACCGGCTGGCCGGCGCCGTCCGAGCCGGGTTGCACGAGGTGGCCGGCCGGCTCGACGGCGACGCGGCCGGGCTGCTGCCCGGCCTGGTCGTCGGCGACACAGGCGGCATCGACGAGCAACTCGACACCGACGCGAAGGCCACCGGCATCAGTCACCTGCTGGCCGTGTCCGGGTCGCACTTCGCGGTCCTGTGCGGGTTCGTGATCGTGGTGCTGCGGCGCGCCGGTCCACGCGTGGCCGCGGCCGGCGGGGCGGTGACACTCGTCGGGCTGGTCATCCTGGTCGGTCCCGAGCCGTCGGTGCTGCGGGCCGCGGTGATGGGTGGGGTCGGCGTGCTCGCGCTATTCAGCGGGCGGACCCGGACGAGCCTGCCCGCCCTCGCCGCCGCGGTGATCGGGCTGCTGCTGATCGATCCGGAGCTGGCGGTCAGCGCCGGGTTCGCGCTGTCGGTGCTGGCCACCGGTGGGTTGGTCCTGCTCGCCCCGCTGTGGTCGAAGGCCTGGCAGCGACGTGGCCTGCCGCCCGGTTGGGCGGACCTGCTGGCGATCCCGCTGGCCGCTCAGGTGGTCACCATGCCGGTGGTCGTGCTGATCTCCGGGTCGGTCTCGATCGTGGGGGTGGCGGCCAACCTGCTGGTCGCGCCGGTGGTGGCCCCGGCGCTGGTGCTCGGCATGCTGTGTGCGCTGACCGGACCGTGGTGGCCGGGCGCCGCCGACGTCGTGGCCCAGCTCGCCGCCCCACTGCTGACCTGGGTCGGCACGGTCGCCCACACCCTGGCCCGCTGGCCGCAGGCGACGGTGCCCTGGCCGGCGACCCCCGCCGGTGCGACCCTGCTCATCGCCGCCACCGTCGCGGTCGCCGTCCTGCTTCGCCGCCGATGGTTCCGGCTGGTGGTGGTCGCCGGGGTGACCGGGGTGGCGGTCGTGGTCGTCCCCGTCCGGGTGGTGGCGCCGGGCTGGCCGATCACCGGCTGGCTCCTGGTGGCCTGCGAGGTCGGCCAGGGTGATGCCCTGGTGCTGTCGACCGGGGAGCCCGGGACGGCGATCGTCGTCGACGTCGGGCCCGACCCGGCCCTGATCGACGGCTGCCTGGACCGGCTCGGCATCGGCAGCATCGCGCTGCTCGTGCTGACGCACCTGCACGCCGATCACGTCGACGGGCTCTCGGGTGCCCTGGCCGGTCGCAGCGCCGGCACGATCGTCGTCGGCCCCAACCGGGAACCCGCCGCGGCCTGGCACGACGTGACGGGCCTGGCCGCCGAGCGCGGAATCCCGGTCTCCGAGTACCACCCCGGTGACACGGCCACGGTCGGCGACACCAGCGTCACCGTGCTCGGACCGGAGAAGGCTTTCACCGGAACCGATTCCGATCCCAACAACGACTCGGTGGTGCTGATGGCCGACGTGGCGGGCACCCGGATCCTGCTCACCGGCGACATCGAGATCGAGGCCCAGCAGGCGCTGTTGAACGCCGGGGCCGACCTGGATGCCGACGTGCTCAAGGCCCCGCACCACGGGTCGTCGAAGCTCCTGGAGCGGTTCGTCGATCGGGCGTCGCCGGAGGTGGCCGTGATCGGGGTGGGTGCCGGCAACGACTACGGGCACCCCTCGCCGAAGGCGTTGAGCCTGCTGGAGCGGGAGGGCGTCCGGACCGTGCTGCGCACGGACACCCAGGGCGACGTCGCCGTCGGGCGACGGGACGGCCACCTGGTCGCCGCCGAACGCGGGCCCACGCTCCGCAGCGCGCCGGGCTGACGGCCGGATGCTGCGGGTCACGCCGCGCCGGCCGCGCTGCTCCGGCCGGGCTGCTCCGGCCGGGCTGCTCCGGGCACGCCGCTCCACCTCAGGGGTCGCCGCGCCACGTCGAACGGGCGCGGCGTCCCCCTCGGTGGCGCATCGTCGTGGGACCGCAGGTCGCATGACCGCTGGACCCGCACGACCGCTCAGCCCCCGGCCGCGCAGCCCCCGACCGCTCGGCCCGGGTCGCGCCGCCGGGCCGGCTGCGGCATGCTCGGCCGCACCTCGACCGGCGTCCCGGCCGGCCCGACCGACCGGAGGCCTTCGTGACCGACGATGTCACCGTCCGACCCCTGCGGGTCCCGGATCGGTCGGAGTGGGCCGCGCTGTGGCGGGGCTACCTCGCGTTCTACCGGGCCGAGCTGACCGACGACGTCACCGAGCACACCTGGGCCGCGCTGACCGACCCCGCCGCCCCGGTGCACGGACTCGTCGCGGTGGCCGGAGGGCGGGTCGTCGGCCTGGCCCATGTCGTGCTGCACGCCACGACGTGGGCGACCCGCTCCACCTGCTATCTGGAGGACCTGTACGTCGATCGCGGCGTCCGGGGCGCCGGACTCGGTCGGGCGCTGATCACGGCCGTGTACGCGTTCGCCGACGAGCACGAGGCGTCCGGGGTCTACTGGCTCACCCAGGAGTACAACGCGCCGGCCCGCTCGCTGTACGACACCGTTGCCCACCGAAGCTCATTCGTGGTCTACCAGCGCTAAGGACCACCGATCAGCCGCGGGCCGCCGCGACCGCGGCCCGCACCGCCGGCACCGTCTCGGTCGCGAACCCGCGCAGCCTGGACTCGTCGTCGGTGGAGAGCACGAAGGTCGAGATCCCGTCGGCCAGCGCAAGGTCGGTCAGCCGGCCGGCGGTCACGTCCGCGGGAATGTTGAGCCAGCGCCGGATCTCGCGCGGGTCCCGGCCGGCCGCGGTCGCGGCCTGGTCGATCAGGGCGTTCCCGGCGGCCAGACCGCCGGGCGGCAGGTTGCCCAGCGAGGGCAACCAGCCGTCGGCCAGCCGGCCTACCGTGCGCAGCATCCGCGGACCGTACGCGCCGAGCACGATCGGAATCGTCCGGCTCGGGGCCGGCCCGCGCTTGGCCCCGGCGACGTGGTGGAACTCGCCGGCCACCCGTAGCGGGCTCCGGTCGTCGGCGGCCCAGATGCCCCGGATGATCTCGATCGCCTCGGTCAGCGCCTGCACCGCCTCGCCCGGCGACCGGCGTGGCTCACCCATCGCCTCGATGGCATCCCAGAACGCGCCGGCTCCCAGCCCGAGGTCGAACCGGCCGGCGGAGAGAAGGTCCAGGCTCGCAGCCGCCCGGGCCAGCACCGCCGGCTGGCGCAGCGGCAGGTTCAGCACGTTGCCCGCGACCCGGATCCGTGAGGTGCTTGCCGCCACCCAGGTCAGCAGCGTCCAGGTGTCCAGGAAACGCGGTTGGTACGGGTGGTCCTGGAAGGTGACCAGGTCGTAGCCGAGGTCCTCGCAGAGCACCGCGTGGTCGACCGGCTCGTCGGCCGGAGCGTTGCGCGGGGTGAGGAAGGTGCCGAACTCCAGGGCATGTCCGTAGTCGGGCACGGCCGGCTCACCCCGTCGGTTCGGGCAACTCGGCCAGTTCCGCCTGGACCGCGGCGAGCTCGGCGGCCAACGCGTCGGCGCGGGACTGGGCGGCCTGCCGCTGCTCGTCCAGCACGGTGCCGACGGCCCGGGTCAGCGTCTCGTCCCCGAGCAGGCCGACCAGTTCCCAGACCCGGGCGGGCGCGACGGACCCGTGGCGTACGACGACCTTCGCGCCGACCTTGGCCTCCAGCCGCCACTGCGGCGGGTCGGTGTCGGTGGTGCCGATGCTGATCGCCACCGCCGGGCCGCGCCGTTTGGCCGCCGGCTTGGCCCCCGACTTGACGGCGGCTTTCGCCGCCGGCTGGGCCGGCCGGGGCGCCTTGGCCGGCCCGGCGGGATCGGCGCTTGACGGGCGCGCCGGCCCGCCGAAGAAGATGCGGTCGACCGCGGGGGCCGGGCCGCCGCCGGGAGAGCCGTTCGCCATGGGCCCGTGGGCCGCGGCGCCGCCGTTGGTCGCCGCCCCGTGACCGAGGCCGGCGCCGGCGGCATGGTCAGCGGCCGCACCGTTGCCCGAGCCCGCGCCGTTGACCGGGGCCGCCGGGCCGTGGCCCGGGCGTGCCGGGACGGCGGGCGCGATGAGGGGCTCGCCGGGCGGCAGCACCGCGGTCCCGGCGCCGTTGGTCCCGGCGCCATTGGTCCCGGCGCCGGTGGTCCCGGCCCCGTTCGTGACGGCCCCGTTCGTGACGGTCCGAGCAGCGCCGTTGGTGGCGACCGCGGCCCCGCGACTCGCCCCGCCGGCCGATCCGCTCCTGACCGCCGACGCGCGCGCCGGCGCGGTCAGATCGGCCGGGGCGAAGGGCAGCAGATCCTTCATCCCGTTGACCGACAGCTCGACGTGGATGAACTCGTCCCCGTCGACCGCCGGATCGCCCAGGCTGCGGACCCGGCCGATCGCCCCCTCGGGGAACTGCGCGCTGTGCGCGATGGCGACGCGCACGATCTTGCCCTGGTCCAGCCGGGACCTCAGGTCCTCGACGTCGATCGGCGGGGGTGCGGTGCGTCGGCGCGGTGGCATGGGGCTGATCCTGCCACCGGGCGCCGACAGTACGTTCGAGACGTGCCGTTGGACCGCCGAGATGTCCGGCGCGCCGCCCGGCCGGACGGCGCCGGTGGCGCACGATCAACCCCGCCGCTCCCGGGCGTGGCGGTGGGTGACACCGTCCTCCGCCGGCCGCACCGTGCGCCGGCGCGCACCGTGCACCGGCGCCGGCGCGCACCGTGCACCGGCACGGGCCGGTCGCCGATCTTGTCGGCCGCGCCGGGCGCGATCCGCCCCGCGGTCTCAGCCGGAGCGGGAATGCTGGATCGCAGCCGTGTAGGTCTCCTCGAGGTGCCCGAGGGTCTCGTCGAACCGGCGGGCCGCGAACGTCGCGTACAGGGCGTCGACCACGAGCAGCTGCCCCCACTTGGACGTGACGGACTCGCCGTAGAGGCCGCCGCCGGGGATGGTCGCGGTGAACAGGGCGATGTCGGCCACGCCGACCAGCGGCGAGTCGGCGTCGGAGGTGATGGCGACGGTGGCCGCGCCGTGGCTGCGGGCGATCCGCATCGCGTCCACGATCGCGTCGGTCCGGCCGGAATCGCTGATGCCGATGACCACGTCGCCCGCGGTGAGGTTGGTGGCCGTCATGATCTGCACGCTCTGGTCGTGGAACAGCAGGCACTTCTTGCCGGCCCGGGTGAACCGCATGACCCCGGCGTCGGCCGCGACACTGGACAGGCCCTGGGCGAAGAAGGCGATCACGGAGGCGTTCTCGACCAGGTCGACGGCCGCGGCCAGCGCGTCCGGGTTCAGCCGTTGCCCGGTCTGCCGGAGCGCCTCGGCGCTGCTGCGTTCCACCTTGCCGATGATGGTGTCCGGCGACTCGTCCCGGCTGATGCCCTCGTAGACGTACCGGGTCTCCGGGCCCGCGGCGGCGGCCCGGCTGGCGAACGTGGCCTCGGCGATACCCAGCCGCAGCGACCGGTACCCGGTCAGCCCCAGTTCGCGGACGAACCGGGAGACGGTGGAATCGGCGACGCCGGCGGCGTCGGCCAGCTCGGTGATCGTCATGTTCCGGGCCCGTTCGGGGTCGCCCAGGACCAGTTCGGCGATCTGCCGCATGGCCGGCGCCATGTACGGCAGCCGGCTGGCCATCTCCTGCAGCAGATTGCCCGCCCCCGCCGTGGTCATGGGGACAGTCTCCCCGACCGGCCACCGAATCGCGGTCAACCCGACCTCC
>NZ_JBMDXT010000343.1:0-3214 GCF_048594475.1 Nakamurella sp.
CCGTTCGGCGGCATCCTGCTCACCGGCGTGGTCGCCCTGCTGGGCGTCGGGCTCAACGCGATCGTCCCCGAGCAGGCCTTCGAGATCGTGCTCAACGTCTGCTCGTTGTGCCTGATCGCCGCGTGGATGGCCATCGTCGCCTGCCAGTTGCGGCTGTGGCAGTGGGCGCGGCAGGGCAAGCTGCAGCGGCCGTCCTTCAAGATGTTCGGCGCGCCCTACACCGGCCTGCTGACCGCCCTGTTCCTGGTCGGCATCCTGGTGCTGATCGCGCTCGACTACCCGGTCGGCACCGCCACCTGTGGCCTGTTCCTGCTGGTCATCCCGATGCTGATCGGCGGCTGGTTCCTGGTCCGCAAGCGGGTGCTGGCGCTGGCCGCGGAGCGGGCCGAGCACGCCGGGGTCACTGCACCGGCCGGTCCCACCGAGGGTGACGGCCCGACGACGACGGTCGTCGGCTGACCATGACCGGCGTCGCGGCGGGGGAGCGGTCCGGGCTGCCGGCACCGCTCACCGACCACTGGGACTGGCAGGCCGCCGCGGCCTGCCGGGGGATGGACAGCGAGATCTTCTTCCATCCGCCGAACGAGCGCGGCCGGGGTCGCCGGCGGCGGGTCGCCGCCGCGCGGGCGGTCTGCCAGAGTTGCCCGGTGATCCGATCGTGCCAGGCCCATGCGCTGGCCGCCCCCGAGCCGTACGGCATCTGGGGTGGCCTGTCCGAGGAGGACCGGGCCGAGCGGCTCGGGCGGGAGTCGCTGCGGTACCCGGCCCGCCGCGCCGAGCCGGCCCCGGCCGGCCCGGCCACGGCCGGTGCGGCCGCCGGCCCCTGATCGTCCGACCCGCGCCGCCCGCCACCGTCCCTGCCCAGGCCCCGACCGGTCCGAGGAGAATGTCGTCATGATCAGCGTTTTCGATTTGTTCAGCGTGGGGATCGGGCCGTCCAGCTCGCACACGGTCGGCCCGATGCGGGCCGCGCTGATGTTCACCGACGAGCTGTCCTCGACGGGAACCGAGCCGGCCCGGGTGCGGGTCGAGCTGTTCGGGTCGCTGGGCGCCACCGGGCACGGGCACGGCACGGTCAAGGCGGTGATCCTGGGGCTGCTGGGCTACGCCCCGGAGACGGTCGACCCCCGCGCGACCGGGCCGGCGGTGCAGGCCGTCTACGACAGCCGGTCGCTGCGGCTGCCGTCGGGCACGGTGCTCGACTTCGACCCGGACACCGACATCGTGCTGCACCGGCGCAAGCGCCTGGACTTCCACACCAACGGGATGCGGCTGTTCGCCGACGCCGCCGACGGCTCGTCGCAGCTGGTGCGGACGTACTTCTCGGTCGGCGGCGGGTTCGTGCTGGGGGAGGACGAGGCCGGCCGGCCGGCGGTGGTCGCCGACGCGACCCCGGTGCCGTACCCGTTCCGCACCGGAGCCGAGCTGCTGGCCCACACCCGGGCCACCGGCCGGTCGATCAGCTGGGTGATGCTGCAGAACGAGCTGGTGCTGCGCAGCGAGGAGGAGGTTAGAGCCGGGCTGCTGCAGATCTGGGCGGTGATGCGGGAATGCGTGGACAACGGCGTCCGCGAGACCGGCGTGCTGCCCGGCGGGCTCAAGGTCCGCCGCCGCGCGCACACCCTGCACGAGCAGCTGGTGGGGGCCGGTGAGTCGGCCGATCCCTTGCACGCGATGGAATGGATCACCCTGTTCGCCCTCGCCGTCAACGAGGAGAACGCGGCCGGCGGCCGGGTGGTGACGGCGCCGACCAACGGCGCGGCCGGGATCGTGCCGGCGGTGCTGCACTACTGGACCCGGTTCGTCGCCGGCCCGTCCGAGGCGGAGCAGGCCGACGGGGTGGTCCGGTTCCTGCTGGCCGCGGCGGCCATCGGCATCCTGTTCAAGGAGGGCGCGTCGATCTCCGGGGCCGAGGTCGGCTGCCAGGGCGAGGTCGGCTCGGCCTGCTCCATGGCCGCCGGCGGGCTGGCCGAGGTGCTGGGCGGCACGCCCGAGCACGTGGAGAACGCCGCGGAGATCGGCATCGAGCACAACCTGGGCCTGACCTGCGATCCGGTGGGCGGCCTGGTGCAGATCCCATGCATCGAGCGGAACGCGGTCGCCTCGGTCAAGGCGGTGACGGCGGCGCGGATGGCGATCCTGGGCGACGGGCAGCACCACGTCTCGCTGGACAAGGCGATCAAGACGATGCGCGAGACCGGCGCGGACATGAGCGTCAAATACAAGGAGACCGCCCGCGGTGGCCTGGCGCTGCACGTCATCCCGGTCAACATCGTCGAGTGCTGACCGGGCCGCGACGAGCCTGACGCGGGAGCCATCGGCCCCGACCGATGCGACCCGGCCGCCGGACCGTGGGGTGACACTCGGCGGTCGGCGGCGGACTCAGGCCGAACTTGCCGCCGCCGACCGACCCGGAGGTGCCGATGTCGGCACCGGGCTCTGTCGGCGGACCGCGGGGTTCTGTCGGCGGACCGCGGCCGGATAGCGCAGGTTCCCCACCCCCAGGATCTCGGCCCGTTCCTCCTCGGACAGGCCACCCCAGATGCCATAGGGCTCGCGCGCCTGCAGTGCGTGGCGGCGACATTCCTCCAGGACCGGGCAGTCCTGGCAGATCGCTTTCGCCTGATCGATACGACGTTGTTTCTGCGCTCGTCGTTCGCGGGCCGGGTGGAAGAACAACTCCACTTCCATCCCGCGACAGGTCGCCGACAGCTGCCAGTTCCACTCCTCGGTCACCGGCATCGGTGGTTGCGCAGGGCGGTTGATCACGCGGTGCTCGAAGGCGTCACCGGGTGCCTCGATTCGCCGGAGCGTCCCGTTCCGGGTGAGGTGGCCGGTGCGGGGAGGGCCGCGTCGCACCTGGTCATCGCCATGCAGGTCCATCCTGATGTTCTCGGTCGGGTGGTGGTCGTGGGTTTCCGCGCAGCGGGCCGGTGTCAAGCGCGACGAGCCCGGTAGGGGACCACTTTCAGTCTTCCCCGGGTTTCGGGAGCGTCGGGACGTGGTCCTTCGACGGTGGGGCTCAGCGGACGATCAGCACGTGCAGGGTGCGGGGTCCGTGGACGCCTTCGACGCGTTCGAGTTCGATGTCGCTGGTGGCGGAGGGGCCGGCGATCATGGTCAGGGGGCGGGTGGGGTCGAGGCGGTTGATGGCTTCGGGGACGGTGTGCACGATCTGGTCGGCGTGCAGGACGACGAGGTGGACGTCGGGGAC
>NZ_JBMDXT010000344.1:0-2815 GCF_048594475.1 Nakamurella sp.
TGGTGGCCTCGCGCGCCCGGCCACAGCTGCTTGGTGGCCTCGCGCGCCCGGCCACAGCTGCATGGTGGCCTCGCGCGCTCGGCCAACTAGGCTCGGCCCGGTGTCCGACGCACCGCTGGCCATCCAGATGCTCCACGACCGGATCCTGATCAAGACCTCCGCCGGGACCGGCGAGCGGGCGACCAAGACCGGCATCCTCATACCCGCGACCGCCGAGGTCGCCAAGCGGCTCGTCTGGGGCGAGGTGGCCGGGGTCGGCCAGCACGTGCGCTCGGTGAAGGTGGGCGAGCGGGTGCTGTTCAGCCCCGAGGACCAGTACGAGGTCGAGGTGGGCGGTGACACCTACCTGGTGCTGCGCGAGCGCGACCTGCAGGCCGTCGCTTCCGAACGCACCCGGGGCGGAACGGGTCTTTACTTGTAGGGACACTGGTGGGGGACCGCGACGACGCCGTCGTCCGGTCGAGGCAACCGGGAGAGAGCCGTCATGGACAGCTACGACATGATCGTCATCGGCTCCGGGCCGGCCGGGCAGAAGGCCGCGATCGCCGCCGCCAAGCTGGGCCGGCGGGCCGCAGTGGTCGAGCGCCGGGACATGGTCGGCGGCGTCTGCATCAACACCGGCACCATCCCGTCGAAGACGCTGCGCGAGGCGGTGCTGTACCTGACCGGCCTCAACCAGCGCGAGCTGTACGGCCAGGCCTACCGGGTCAAACAGGACATCACCATCGCGGATCTCTCGGCTCGCACGCAGCACGTCATCGCTCGCGAGATCGACGTCATCCGCAACCAGCTCGCCCGCAACCACGTGCACATGTATGTCGGCACCGCCCGGTTCACCGATCCGCGCACCATCGTCGTCACCAACGACTCCGGCAACTCGGTCGAGCTGCGCGCGGACAAGATCGTCATCGCGGTGGGCACCAAGCCGGCCCGGCCGCCGCTGGTCGACTTCGACGGCGAGACGATCGTCGACTCCGACCAGATCCTGAGCATCGCCAAGGTCCCGTCGTCGATGGTGGTGGTCGGCGCCGGCGTCATCGGCATCGAATACGCCTCCATGTTCGCCGCCCTGGGCACAAAGGTCACCATCGTCGAGCGCCGGCCGGCGATGCTGGATTTCTGCGACAAGGAGATCATCGAGTCGCTGCAGCACCAGCTGCGCGATCTGGCGGTCACCTTCCGCTACTCCGAGACCGTGCGCGAGGTGCAGAAACACCCGGCCGGCACGCTGACGGTGCTGGAGTCCGGCAAGAAGATCCCGGCCGACACGGTGCTCTATTCGGCCGGCCGGCAGGGCCTGACGGACGAGCTGAACGTGGCCGCGGCCGGGCTCTCGGCGACGAACCGGGGCAAGGTCGACGTCAACGAGCACTTCCAGACCGAGGTCGACCACATCTACGCGGTCGGCGACGTCATCGGCTTCCCGGCGCTGGCCGCCACCGCGATGGAGCAGGGCCGGCGGGCGGCGTACCACGCCTTCGACGAGCCCGTCGGCAGCAAGCTGGGCGAGCTGCAGCCCATCGGCATCTACACGATCCCCGAGCTCAGCTTCGTCGGCCGCACCGAGGAGGAGCTCACCGGCGCCAACGTGCCGTTCGAGGTGGGGGTCTCCCGGTACCGGGAGCTGGCTCGCGGGGCGATCCTGGGCGACTCGTACGGGATGCTCAAGATCCTCGTGCACGCCGAATCCCGCGAGCTGCTCGGCGTCCACGTCTTCGGCACGAACGCCACGGAACTGGTGCACATCGGGCAGACCGTCATGGGCTGCGGCGGGACGATCGACTACCTGGTCGACACCGTGTTCAACTACCCGACGCTGGCCGAGTCCTACAAGGTCGCCGCACTCGACGCGGTCAACAAGATGCGAGCCATCGCCCGGGTCACCCAGACCGGGCCCTACCACCCGCTGCCGGAGTAACCCCGCCGGCCCGTGGCGCACCGGGGCGCACCCGGCGGGCGCGCCCCGGCGCACTGCCCGGCAGGCCCGGCGTACCGCCCGGCGGAACCCCGAACACCGCCCGACAGGCCCGGAACACCGCCCGGCCCCCTCCGAATTCCCGGTCGCCCAGCCGGCGTCAGCCGGCGAGCCGGTCCGCCCGGGACCGGTCGCCCCGGCCTGCGCCGGCCGTCCCGGCGGCCCCGCCGGCACCCGGAACGCCGTCCGGAATGTCGCCGGGCCGTCCGGCCCCCGGTCGGGCAGTGCGAGCAGGTCCGGCGTGCGCCGGCGCGCTCGACGGATCGGCGGGCTCCAGGCCCAGCAGCCGTTCGAGGTCGGCGGGGGAGTGGTCGGCCAGGAAGGGCGCGTACTTGCGGGCCACCGCCGCCCAGTGCTCCTCGGCCACCTTCCGGCTGATGTAGAGGCGGCGCGCGATGCTCTCGAACTTCTCGCCCCGGGCCCGCGCGGAGAGCACCTCCCGCTGACGCTCCGTGAGTGCCGGCCGGTCCGGCCCGGGGCGTCCCGGGTCGACCAGGCCGGCCAGGGTCGCGGTGACGAGGCGGCGACCCGCGGCCGCCGCGCGGATCCCGGCGTGCAGGTCCGCCAGCGGATCGGTGGCGTGGACCAGGGCCAGGGCGCCCGCGGCCAGGCACCCGCGCAGGACGCTCGGCCGCCGCTCGCCGGTGCTCAGGCAGACCGGATAGCCGGCCGCGACCAGGCTGCGGACCGTGCCGGCCCAGGCCGGCCCGGGGGCGGCGACGGCACCGTCGGCGTGCAGGGCCAGCACGACGACGTCGGCGGGCGGGGCCGCGGCGACCAGGTCGGCGGCGGTGGCGGCCGCACCGGTCCAGACCAGGTCGGGCAGGGCCAGCGGCAGGG
>NZ_JBMDXT010000345.1:0-33605 GCF_048594475.1 Nakamurella sp.
CCCCGAGACCGACGACGAGGTGCTGCTCGCGGCGATCCTCGCGGCGCTCGGATCGACCGGCCCGCCCGCCGGCGCGGATCCGGTCGGGCGAGCCGGCGGGCCCGAGGCCGTTCCCCGGGCCGCCGGGGCGCACGCGGGCGCGACCGTCGACGCCTCGAACGATGCCCCCGGGCACGATGGCCGCGGGATCGCTGGCCCCGGGATCGACGGCCCCGGGAAGGAAGGCCCCGGGACCGGCCCGCCCGCGGCGGGGGCCTGACGCATGGCCGGCCCGCTGCACGTGGTCGCGACCGCCGGACACGTCGACCACGGCAAGAGCACCCTGGTCCGCGCGCTCACCGGGATGGAGCCCGATCGCTGGGCCGAGGAGCGGCGCCGGGGCCTGACCATCGACCTGGGGTTCGCGTGGACGACCCTGCCGTCCGGCCGGGCGGTGGCGTTCGTCGACGTTCCCGGGCACGAGAGGTTTCTCGGCAACATGTTGGCCGGGTTGGGCCCGGCGCCGGTGGTGTGCTTCGTCGTGGCCGCCGACGAGGGCTGGCGGGCCCAGTCGAGCGATCACCGGGACGCGGTGGCGGCGCTGGGCATCGACGCCGGGGTGATCGTGATCAGCCGGGCCGACCGGGTGACCGACGGCGGCGCGGCCGCCCTCGCCCAGACCCGCGCCGAGCTCACCGGCACGGGTCTGCAGGCGGCGCCGGCCGTCGTCGTCTCCGCGGTCGACGGGCGCGGCCTGCCCGACCTGCGCCGGGTGCTGGACGGTGTGCTGGCCGGGCTGCCGCCCCCGGATCCGGCCGCCCGGCTGCGCCTGTGGGTGGACCGGTCGTTCACCGTCACCGGGGCCGGCACGGTGGTGACCGGCACCCTGGCCACCGGCCGGCTCGCCCGGGGCGACCACCTCCAGGTGCTGGGGGACGGCCCGCACGCGGTCACGGTGCGGGGCCTGCAGAGCCGCGGGCAGTCCCACGACCGGCTCGAACCGGTGGATCGGGTGGCGCTCAACCTGCGCGGCGTGTCGGCCGACCAGGTGCGCCGGGGCGACGTCGTCGTGTCGCCGGACGTCTGGCCGGTGACCACGCGGCTGGACGTGCGCCGGGTCACCGGCCCGGGCCTGACCGAGGCCCCGGAGCACCTGACGGTGCACGTCGGGACCGCCGCGGTGCCGGCCCGGTTGCGACCGTTCGACGACGACCACGGCCGGCTCGCCCTGGCCCGGCCGTTGCCGCTGGTCGTCGGGGACCGGCTCGTCCTGCGCAACCCGGGCACCCGGCGCATCCTCGGCGGCGCCCGGGTGCTGGACGCCGACCCGCCCGAGCTGCGCCGGCGCGGCGCATCCGCCCGGCGCGGTCACGTCCTGGCCGGTCTCGACCCGGCCGGCGACCTGCTCGCCGAGGTCGCCCGCCGCGGGGCCGTCCCGGAGCGGCAGCTGCGACGGCTCGGCCTGCTCGGCGGCTCACCGGGTGGCTCGCCCGATGGTGGGGGGATCGACCCGACCGGCCCCCCGACGCCCCCCGACGGCGTCCTGATGGTGGACGGCTGGTGGGTGCACGCCCCCGTGCACCTGGCCTGGGCCGAGCGATTGCGGTCGGCGCTGACCGACCTGGCCGACCGGGACCCGTTGGCCGACGGCCTGACCCGCGGCGCCGCGACCGATCTGCTGGACCTGCCCGACACGTCACTGCTCGATTCGGTGGTGGCCGCCGCCGGGCTGGAGCAGGACGGGGGTCAGGTCCGCTTGCCCGGCCGGCGCGCCGACCTCGGGCCGGCCGAGGCGGCGATCGCCGGCCTGGAGCACCGGCTGGCGGCGGCGCCGTTCGCGGCTCCGGAGGCCGAGGACCTGGCCGGGCTGCGGCTGGGCGTGCGGGAGCTCGCCGCGGCCGAGCGGGCCGGACGGATCCTGCGGCTGCGGGACGGGATCGTCGTGTTGCCGACCGCCCCGGCGCTGGCCATGCGCGAGCTGGCCCGGCTGCCCCAGCCGTTCACCACCAGCCAGGCCCGGGCCGCGCTGGCCACCACCCGCCGCGTGGCCATCCCGCTGCTCGAGCACCTGGACGCCCGCGGCTGGACCCGCCGGCTGGACGCCGGACACCGCGAGGTCCGCCGGCCCGGCTGAGCCCGCGTCCCCCGCCCGGCGGGCTCGGGGAGGTGCCCGTGCTCCGGGCTGCCCGATCCGGGGCCGCTCGGTACCCTGAGTCGTGACCGAGCCGGACCTGCCCGAGCTGCTGCCGGACGTCGGCGCGCTGGCCGCGCTGATGCGGGACACCGGGTACCTGACCGACGACGGGTTGGCCACGGCGTTGTTCTGTGCCGCCCGGCTGGGCCAGCCCCTGCTGCTGGAGGGTGAGGCCGGCGTCGGCAAGACGTCCGCGGCGCTGGCCCTGGCCACCGCCTTGGACACCCGGTTGCTGCGGATGCAGTGCTACGAGGGCATCGACATCGCCGAGGCCGTCTACGAATGGAACTACCCGCGGCAGCTGCTGGCCATCCGGGTCGCCGAGGCCGCCGGCGGCCCGATCGCCACCGGCGACCTGTTCGACCGCGACTTCCTCATCGACCGCCCGCTGCTGCAGGCCCTGGCCCACCCCGGCCCGCGCCCGGCCGTCCTGCTGATCGACGAGATCGACCGGGCCGACGAACATTTCGAGGCATACCTGCTGGAGATGCTGGCCGAGAAGTCGGTCACCGTGCCCGAGCTGGGGACACTGCGGGCCACCGTGCCGCCGATCTGCATCCTGACGTCGAACCGCACCCGGGACGTGCACGACGCGCTCAAACGCCGGTGCCTCTACCACTGGATCGAGCATCCGGACGTCGCCCGGGTCGTCCGGATCATCCGGTCCCGGGTGCCCGGCGTCGACGAGGCGCTGGCCACCGCCGTCGCCGCCGCCGCGGCCCGGCTCCGGACCCTGGACCTGCAGAAGCCGCCCGGCACCGCCGAGGTGATCGACTGGCTGCGCGCGCTGCAGGTGCTCGGGCACCCGACGCTCGACGCCGACACGGCCGCCGCCACCCTCGGCTCGGTGCTGAAGTACAAGGAGGACCAGGAGGCCGCGATCGCCGCCGGCTTGCGCCGGCTGATCGGTGTCTGACCCGCCGACCGGGCGGCCCGGCGACAGGCGAACCGACGACGGGCGAACCGAGCCGCCGGCCGGCGTCGGCCGAGCCGGCCCCGGCGCCGGCCCCGATCTGGCCACGGTGGGCGCGGGGTTCGCGGGCCGGCTCGCCGCCAACGGGGTACCGGTGCCGGTGCACCGGGCGGTCTGGTGGACCCGCGCGGTGACGGCCGGCGCCCCGGCCACCGTTCCCGAGCTGTACTGGCTCTCCCGGGTCACTCTGGTCGACCGGCCGGACCACCTGGCGGTCTTCGACACGGTGTTCGCCGAGGTCTTCGGGACGCACGCACCGGTCCCGACGGTCCCGCCCGAGCCCGACGCCCCGGCCACGCACCTGGCCGGCCCCCCGGGCGCGCCCCCGGCACCGCCCGACGAGCCCGACGAGCCCGACCGGACCGGGGACGGGGCAAGCCGGCCGGCCGGCCCGACGACCGTGGGCGACCGGGCCGGCGAGCCGGAGGACGAGCCCGACGGCTCCCCGCCGGCGCCGGCCGCGGTCGCCTCCGAGATCGAGTTGCTGCTGGGCAAGGACTTCGCCGAGTGCGACCCGGACGAGCTCGCGGAACTCAACCGGATCGTCGACCGGATGCGCCTGGTGGCGCCGACCCGGCCGGCCCGTTGGCAGCCGACCCTGGGTCCGGGCCGGTCCCTCGACCTGCGGCGCACGCTGCGCCGGGCCGCCCGCAGCGGCGGCGATCCGGTGCGCTGGGTGCGGCGCCGGCGCCGGGCCCTGCCGCGCCGGGTGGTGCTGCTGGCCGACGTGTCCGGCTCGATGCAGGCCTACGCCCGGGTGTACCTGCGGGTGCTGCAGGGCGCCGTCCTGGGCGCGCGGGCGCACGCCTACGTGTTCGCCACCCGGTTGCATCCGGTCACCCGGTCGCTCGCCCGCGGGCCACGCGAAACGGGCCTCACCCGGGCGATGTCGGCCTCGCCGGACGCCTCCGGCGGCACCCGGATCGGGGCGTCCGTCAAGGAGTTCCTGGACACCGGCGGCCGCCGGGGGATGGCCCGCGGGGCGGTCGTGGTGATCGTCTCCGACGGCTGGGAACGGGCCGATCCGGTCCTGCTCGGCGAGCAGATGGCCCGGCTGCGCCGGCTCGCGCACCGGGTCATCTGGGTGAACCCGCGCAAGGCCGCACCGGGTTTCGCCCCTCTGGCCGGCGGCATGGCCGCCGCCCTGCCGCACGTCGACGCGTTCATCGAGGGTCACTCGGCCCAGGCCGTGCAGGGCCTGATCGACGCCATCGCCGACGGCAACTCCCCGCGCCGGCGGGCCCGCTGATCCCCGGGCCGGGCCCCCGCCCCGCCGGGTTCGCTGATCAAATCCGCGGTCGGTGCCGGCTATGTCCGTTCTCGACGCGGTTTTCATCCGCGAAGGGCGCCCGGGCCGGCCGGGGCGGGTCAGCCGGTCAGCCGGCCGGGGTCGGCAGCACCGGCTCGTCGAGTACCTCGCCACGCATTTCGTCGACCCGCACCAGCGCGACGCCGGCGACGATCAGCACCCCGCCGACGAGCTGCACGACCGTCGGCAACTGGCCCAACAGCAGCCAGGCGAAGAAGACCGCGAACAGCACCTCGGTCAGGCCGACGAACGAGGCCAGCTTGGAGCCCAGCTCCCGCGCGGCCATGATGCCGACGACGTAGGCCAGCACCGCGGCGACCAGCGAGAGCCCGACCACCGGCACCCACCAGGGCACGTCGTGGCCGGCGAACACCACGTCGTCGGTGTTCGCGGCGACCGGCAGCACGCCGACCGCGCTGAGCGCCAGCAGGGCGACCGCACCGACCGTCATCCCGCCGCCGGCCAGCACGATCGGCGGCAGCTCGGGATCGCTCTTGGCCGACAGGACGAAGAACACGGCCAGGCCGACGGCGGCGACCAGCCCCCAGAACACGCCGACCAGGTCGACGGTCGCGTCACCGGCCAGATCCAGCACGAGCGCCAGCCCCAGCACCGAGACCACCGTGCCGGCGATGGTCAGCGCCCGCGGCCGCTGGCGGTGCCGGGCCCACAGCCAGCCGACCACGAGCACGATGCCCATGTACTCCAGCAGCAGCGCGACGCCGACCGACAGGTGCTGGACGGCGGTGAAGTACGCGACCTGGCAGCCGGCGATGGCCACGAGGCCGAAGATCAGGATGATCGGCAGGTTGCGCCGCAGCACCCGCCAGCGACCGCGCAGGGCGATCAGGCCGGGCACCAGCAGCACGGCCGCCGCGATGGTCACCCGCGCGGTGACCGCCGACGACGGCGACCAGCCGGCGTCGATCAGCGACCGGGCGAACGCGCCGGAGGTGCCGAACGCCGCCGCCGTCAGCAGCGCGAGCAGCAGGCCGAACCGCGCTCGGCGCGGAGCGGTCGGGCTCGGGGTGTGATCGTGGGTCATCGGACACCTCCCGATTCGTCTCGTCATGGGTCATCGCGGGTTACGCTGATGACACTAGAGTCGCCCGCCATCAGGAGTCAATGTGGTCTTTGCCCATGACACAGAGGTGGCGCTGGCGGCTGCCGCGGCGCTGGTCAACACCGCGCCCGGGGACGACGACCCCGAGGAGCTCGCGACGATCGCCGACCTCGACGCGTTCGTGACGTCGTGGGGGTGGTCCGGACGGCACTGCCGCAGCGCGGAGGAGCTGGCCGCGGTGCGCGCCCTGCGGCCCCGGCTGCGCCGGATCTGGGAGGTCGACGAGGACGGGGTCGTCGAGATCGTCAACGGGCTGCTGCGCGAGTTCCGGGCGCTGCCCCAGCTGGTGAAGCACGACGGGTGGGACTACCACCTGCACGCCACCGACCAGGACGCGCCGCTGCCCGACCGGATGGCGGTGGAGGCGGCCATGGCGATGGTCGACGTGGTGCGCGTCGGCGAGCTCGCCCGCCTGCGCATCTGCCAGGCCCCGGACTGCCGCGACGTGGTGGTCGACCTGTCGAAGAACCGGTCCCGGCGGTTCTGCGAGTCGGGCTGCGGGAACCGGATGGCGGCCGCGGCCTACCGGGCGCGCCGCGGCACCCCCGCGGACGAGCAGCGATGACCGGCCCGGCCCCATCCGCGGCCGGCCCCACCGAC
Source organism: Nakamurella sp. (assembly GCF_048594475.1). Taxonomy (NCBI): domain Bacteria; kingdom Bacillati; phylum Actinomycetota; class Actinomycetes; order Nakamurellales; family Nakamurellaceae; genus Nakamurella; species Nakamurella sp. The sequence continues at coordinate 6,179 of NZ_JBMDXT010000345.1, forward strand.
CCCTCCCGATCCCACCGGGCCTGATCACCCGCGACCACCGCAGCCCGCCCGGTCGTCACCGACCCGGCCCGACGGCCTCGCGGCCCGACCCGACGCACCGACCGCACCGACCGCACCGGCGCGCACCGGTGCGTCAGCCGGCTCCCGCAGCGTCCGGCGATCGCAGCAGGGTCGCGATCAGCGTGCCGGCCAGCCAGGCCTCGAACTCGTCCAGCGAGTAACCCCGGCCCTCCACCAGCGTCTCGTAGGTCGCCGGGCCGGCCAGCACCAGCAGCGTGTCGACCGCGGCCGACCGGGTCAGCCCGGGCCGCAAGCACCCGTCGTCCAACCCGGCCAGCGCCGCGGTCAGGGTCCGGCGGCGCCCCCGCTCCAGCTCGGCGTGGTCCGTGGCGATCTCCGGGTCGACCGCCGCGGCCTCCCGGTAGAGCCGCCAGACCGGTCCCACCCGCTCGGCCAACGATCGGAAGAAGCTGGCCAGCGCCCGCAGCCGGGTGGCCGGATCGGGCGCGGCGGCGGCCTCCAGCTCGGCCCCCACCGTCGGCGCCCAGCGCCCCTCCGACACCGCGGTCGCCGACCCGGTCATCGTGAACTCCAGGTGCGCGCGCAGCAGCGCCCGCTTGCTCCCCCACGCCGCGTAGAGCGTCTGCAGCGAGACCCCGGCCCGGTCGGCGATGGCCTGCACCGTGGCCCCGGTGTAGCCCCGGGCGGCGAACACCTCCCCGGCGGCGACCACCAACCGCAGCCGGGACCGATCCCGGACGGCCTGACCCGTGCGCTTCTGCCGGCTGGCCGGAGCCGCGCCGGGCGCCGGCGGAGCCGGGGGGGTGGTCATGCGGTCACGATAGCCCTAGAGTCACGCTATGACTCGTAGTGGCGCTCCACAACGTGCCGCCATCATGCTGCGCCGCCTGCTCCGACCACCGGTGACCATCACCGACCCGCCGGCCGGCGCGATCGCGGACTGGGACGTCGAGGTCCCGATGCGCGACGGGATCCGGCTGCGGGCGAACCTGTTCCGGCCGGCGACGGGCGGTCCGTGGCCGGTGATCCTGTGCGCGCACCTGTACGGCAAGGACGACATCCCGCTGCGGCACCGCACCCGCCGCGGCCGCTACCGCGCCACGGTGCAGTACCGCCTGATGCGGACGGCCCCGGTCACGCACTCGGCCTGGACCTCGTGGGAGTCGCCCGACCCGGGCTACTGGGTCGGGCGCGGCTACGCCGTCGTCAACGCGGATCTGCGCGGCTGGGGGCACTCCGGCGGCGAGCCGACGGTGCTGTCCGCCCAGGAGGCCGACGACGTGCACGACCTGATCGAGTGGGCCGGGACGCAGCCGTGGAGCACCGGCCGGGTGGGCATGAGCGGGGTCTCGTACCTGGCGATCAGCCAGTGGGCCGGCGCGTCCACCCGCCCGCCGCACCTGGCCGCGATCTGCCCGTGGGAGGGCTTCACCGACCTCTACCGCGACTTCGCCCGGCCCGGCGGGGTGCTCGAGACCGGCTTCTTCCGGGTCTGGTCGACGGTGACCGAGCGGCGCTCGAAGGGCCGCGTCGATCTGCGGGGGCCGGCGCGACGCCGGCCGATGGTCGACCCGTGGTGGACCGAGCGGAACCGCCCGATCGAGCGCATCGACGTGCCCACCCTGGTCTGCGGCAGCTTCTCCGACCACAACCTGCACAGCGGCGGCTCGTTCGACGGCTTCCGGCGGATCTCCTCACCGCACCGGTGGCTCTACACGCACCGCGGGCCCAAGTGGGCCACCTACTACTCGGCCGACGCGCTGGCCGTCCAGACCCGCTTCTTCGACGAGTTCCTCCGGGACCGGGACACCGGCCTGCGGCAGGAGCCGCCGGTGCGGCTGGAGATCCGGGAGGACCGGACCACCGTCGCCCGGGTGACCACGCAGACCCGGTGGCCGCCGGCCGATATCCGGTGGCGGACCCTGCACGCCCGGGCCGACGGCACACTCGGCGACGACCCGGAGCCGGGGACCGTCACGTTCGGGGTCCGGCGGGGACGGGCCCGCTTCCGCCACCGGTTCGCCACCGACGTCGACGTCGTCGGGCCGATGTCCGTGGTGCTGCACCTGTCGATCGACCGCGGCGACGACCTGTCGGTCTTCGCCGCCGTGCGCAAGGTCCGGGACGGCCGGGAGGTCACCTTCGAGGGCTCCTACGGCTTCCTCGGCGACGGCGTGAGCCACGGCATGCTGCTGGCCTCGCACCGCGCGATCGACGAGGCCCGGTCCCGGCCGGGCGAGCCGTTCCACCCGCACACCACGCGATCGCCGCTGACTCCCGGGATCCCGGTGCGCCTGGAGATCGGCCTGCTGCCGTCGGCCACCCGATTCCGGGCCGGTGACGAGCTCTGGCTGGACGTCCAGGGTCGCTGGTTCCACGGCCGCAACCCTGTCACCGGCCAGTTCCCGGCCGGCTACCGGCGGGTCGGAAAGGGCCGGTGCACCGTGCATCTGGGCTCCGCCGGAGGTGTCGCGCTGCAGCTGCCGGAGCTCCCGGCCCGGTGACGCGGACCGGGCCGGGGCGATCTTCCTTGCACAAGTTACTGGCCGGTAATAACCTGGGTTAACAATGGTCGGGGTGGGACCACCGCCGACCGGATCTTCGAACCGCCGGCCACGCGACTCGATCTCCAAGGGAGCTCAAGGATGAGCCATTACCGTTCCAACCTCCGCGACCTGGAGTTCAACCTCTTCGAGGTGCTCGGCGCCGGCCAACGGATGGGCCGGGGCCCGTTCGCCGAGATGGACGCCGACACCGCCCGCGACGTGCTGCACCAGTTCGAGGAGGTCGCGGCCGGTCCGGTCGCCGCGTCCTTCGTCGACTCCGACCGCCATCCCCCGGTCTACGACCCGGCCACCTTCAGCGTCACGCTGCCCGAGTCGTTCAAGAAGTCCTACGCGGCCATCCGCGACGGCGAGTGGTACCGCCTGGAGCTGCCCACCGAGCTGGGCGGCTACGGCGCCTCCCCGAGCCTGCGCTGGGCCGCCGCCGAGCTGATCCTGGGCGCCAACCCGGCCCTGTTCATGTACTCCGGCGGGCCGAACTTCGGCGCGGTCCTGCACCGCAACGGCACTCCCGAGCAGCAGCAGATGGCGATGACGATGATCGAGAAGCAGTGGGGCTCGACGATGGTGCTGACCGAGCCGGACGCCGGCAGCGACGTCGGCGCGGGCCGGACGAAGGCCGTCCGGCAGCCCGACGGGACCTGGCACCTGGAGGGCGTCAAGCGTTTCATCACTTCGGCCGAGCAGGACCTGACCGAGAACATCGTGCACCTGGTGCTCGCCCGGCCGGAGGGTGACGGCATCGAGAGCCGGCCCGGCACCAAGGGTCTGAGCCTGTTCATCGTGCCCAAGTTCCACTTCGACCCCGCGACCGGCGAACTCGGCGAGCGCAACGGCGTCTACGTCACCAACGTGGAACACAAGATGGGGCTGAAGGTCTCGACGACCTGCGAGCTGTCGTTCGGCATCAACGGCACCCCGGCGGTCGGCTACCTGCTGGGCGAGAAGCACGACGGCATCGCGCAGATGTTCCAGGTGATCGAGTACGCCCGGATGATGGTCGGCACCAAGGCGATCGCCACCCTGTCCACCGGTTACCTCAACGCCCTGGCCTACGCCAAGGAGCGGGTGCAGAGCGCCGACCTGACCCGGGCCGCCGACAAGACCGCCCCGCGGGTGACGATCATCCACCACCCGGACGTGCGGCGAATCCTCATGCGGCAGAAGGCCTATGCCGAGGGCCTGCGGGCGGTCTACCTGTACACCGCGTCCTGGCAGGACCGCATCGCCGGCGGTGAGCTCGACGGGGCCGACCTGGCCACGGCCGTGCACGTCAACGACCTGCTGCTGCCCATCGTCAAGGGCGTCGGATCCGAGCGGGCGTACGAGAACCTGGCCCTGTCCCTGCAGGTGTTCGGCGGCTCCGGCTACACCCAGGACTACCCGATCGAGCAGTACATCCGGGACGCCAAGATCGACACCCTGTACGAGGGCACCACCGCGATCCAGGCTCAGGACTTCTTCTTCCGCAAGATCGTCAAGGACAACGGGGTCGCCCTCGGCACCGTGGCCGGGGAGATCGCCGCGTTCGTCCGGACCAGCCTGTCCGAGACCACCGACGGGCGCCTCAAGGAGGAGCTGGGCCTGCTCGGGACCGCCCTGGCCGACGTGCAGGCGATGGTCGCCACCCTCGTCGGCTACGCGATGCAGGCGATGCGCGAGCCCGAGTCGGTCTACAAGGTCGGCGAGCACGCCGTCGCCCTGCTGATGAGCGTGGGCGACCTGATGATCGGCTACCTGCTGCTGCGGCAGGCGCTGGTCGCGCAGGCGGCGCTCGACGCCGGCGCCGCGCCCAAGGACGCCGACTTCTACGCCGGCAAGCTGGCCGTGGCCCGCTGGTTCTCCCGGTCGGTGCTGCCCGAGCTGACCGCCCGGCGGGGCGTCATCGAGCACGCCGATCTGTCGCTGATGGAGGTCGCCGAGGCGGCCTTCTGACCGCACCGTCGTTCCACCGCCTGTCCCGAGCGCCCCGCGTCCTTCCCGACGCGGGGCGTTTCGGCGTTCCGGGCCCGGATGTCCGCGGGAAATTGGTCATTGACCGGTGAGCCGACAGCCCCTAGTCTCTTGGTCAGACCACATATGGTCAGACCATATGTACCCACCGTCCAATTCACCGTCGAAAAGGAATCCCTGCATGGTCAAGCGCCAGTTCCCCAAGCCCGCCGAGCTCGCCGAGCTGATGAAGTTCAAGAAGCCGGAGCTGAACGGCCGCAAGCGTCGTCTGGACAAGGCGCTGACGATCTACGACCTGCGCACGATCGCCAAGCGACGCACGCCGGCCGCGGCATTCGACTACACCGACGGGGCCGCCGAGGCCGAGCTGTCGCTGAGCCGGGCGCGGAAGGCGTTCGAGGACGTCGAGTTCCACCCCGACATCCTGCGTCCCGCGCCGAACGTGAACACCGCCACCACCATCCTGGGCGACACCAGCGCCCTGCCGTTCGGCATCGCCCCCACTGGGTTCACCCGCCTCATGCACACCGAGGGCGAGATCGCCGGGGCCGGCGCCGCCGGCGCGGCCGGCATCCCGTTCACCCTGTCGACCCTGGGCACCTCGTCCATCGAGGACGTCAAGGCGGCGAACCCGCACGGCCGCAACTGGTTCCAGCTCTACGTCATGCGGCAGCGGGAGATCTCCTACGGGCTGGTCGAGCGGGCCGCCCGGGCCGGCTTCGACACCCTGATGTTCAACGTGGACACCCCGGTGGCCGGCTACCGGATGCGGGACAAGCGCAACGGCTTCTCCATCCCGCCGCAGCTGACCCCGGGCACCATCCTCAACGCCCTGCCCCGGCCGTGGTGGTGGATCGACTTCCTCACCACCCCGACCCTGGAGTTCGCCTCGTTGTCCTCCACCGGCGGCACCGTCGGGGACCTGCTCAACTCGGCGATGGACCCGACCATCTCCTACGACGACCTGAAGGTCATCCGCGAGATGTGGCCCGGCAAGCTGCTGGTCAAGGGCGTGCAGAACGTGCCCGACGCCGTGCGGCTGATCGACGAGGGCGTCGACGGCATCATCCTGTCCAATCACGGCGGGCGGCAGCTCGACCGCGCGCCGATCCCGTTCCACCTGCTCCCGCAGGTCGTCCGCGAGGTCGGCCGGGACGCCACCGTCATGATCGACACCGGCATCATGAACGGCGCCGACATCGTCTCGTCGATCGCCCTGGGTGCGAAGTTCACCCTGGTCGGCCGGGCCTACCTGTACGGCCTCATGGCCGGCGGCCGCCGGGGCGTTGACCGGAAGTTCGCCATCCTGCGCAGCGAGATCGAGCGCACCATGGCCCTGCTCGGCGTCTCCACGCTGGACGAGCTGGAACCGCGCCATGTCACCCAGCTGACCCGGCTCGTGCCCGTCGCGACCCCGCTCGCGCAGGCCGCGGCCGCGCTGGCCTGACCGCACCCTCGCTCCCGGCGCCCCGCCCCCGTTCATCCGGAGGCGGGGCGCCGCCGTCCGCCCCACCCGGGTTCGCTGATCAAAGCCGCGGCTGGCGTCGGATATGTCCGGTCTTGGCGCGGGTTTGATCAGCGAAGGCGCGGGGCGGCCACGGGTTCGCTGATCAAAGCCGCGGCTGGCGTCGGATATGTCCGGTCTTGGCGCGGGTTTGATCAGCCAACCGCGGTGGGGGTCAGCTTGGCCGCGCCGAAGAACGGGCTCCAGCCGCGGATCTGCCGGTCGGCGATCAGGCCAAGGCCCCAGAACGGATCGCCGTCGAGCAGGGCGGCGACGTGCGCCTCGTCGTCGGCGTCCAGGATCAGCAGGGCGCCGGGGCCGCCGGTGGTCAGCGGCCCGCTGATGACGATGCGCCCCTGCTCGAACAGCGAGGCCAGGTAGTCCTTGTGCCGCGGCCGGTGCTCGTCCAGCCGGGCGGGGTCGTCGGCGTAGCGGTAAAGGACGGCGTGCAGGGCCATCGGGAGTCCTTTCGGTGGGGTCGGGGTCGTCAGCGGGTGCCGTCAGCGGGTGCCGTCGGCGGGTGTCCTCGGCGGGGTCGGCAGCAGGTGCCGTCAGCGGGTGCCGGCGAGCGCGCGGCCGACGGCGTAGGCGCGGGTGATCGCCGAGCCGAGGGTGGCGCCGCCGCCGGGGTAGGCGTCGGCGAAGACGGTGGCGGCCACGTTGCCGGCGGCGTAGAGGCCGCCGACCGGCTCGCCCCGCCGGTCCAGCACCCGGCCGGCCTCGTCGGTGACGAGCCCGCCACAGGTGCCCAGGGTGCCGGGCCGGATCGGGACGGCGTGGAACGGGCCGTCGGCCAGCGGCGCCAGGCACGGGTGCGGCCGCCGCGGGTCGCCCAGGTACCGGTCGGCGGCGCTCTCCCCCCGGTGGAACAGCGGGTCCCGCCCGTCGGCGGCGTCCTTGTTGAACTCCGTGACGGTCTGCGCCAGCGCGAACGGGTCGATGCCCAGGGCCTGCGCCAGCTCCTCGACGGTCGATCCGCTCACCGCCCAGTCCGGCACCCGGCCGGCCGGCGTGCCGCCGATGGAGTACCGCTCGACGTAGCCGCTGTCCACGATCAGCCAGGCCGGGATGTTGGCGTGGGCGCCGGTGGTCGGGTCGATCGTGCGGAACACCTTGTTCAGGTCGTGGTAGTTGACGGCCTCGTTGACGAACCGCCGGCCGGCGGCGTTCACCATGATCGACCCGGGCAGGGTCAGCTCGACGTTGGCCATCCGGCCGGACGGCCGGCCGTCGTAGACGTGGGCGGGGTCCTGGAGCACCGGCACGCCCCAGACCGCGCGCATCACGTCGACGGCGCCGCCCGCGGCCAGGCCCAGCTCCAGCCCGTCCCCGGTGTTGCCGGGGGCGCTGATCGGGGTCACCGGGTTCGGCAGAAACGCCTGCTGCAGCCGCGGGTTCCACTCGAACCCGCCGGTGGCCAGCACGACGGCACCCGCGCTCACGGGGCCCTGCCCCGTGGTCAGGTCCCAGCCGTCGGCGGTCCGCCGCAGGTCGTCGACACCGCAGCCGGCGAGCACCTCGACGCCGCGATCCGCGGCCGACACGAGCAGCGCCGCGATCAGCGCACCGCCCATCGTCCGGGTGCCGTCGGCGTCCCGGCGGGCGATCAGCTCGGCGTCGAACCCGCTGGCCGCCATGGCATCCCGTTCGGTCATGGTCAGCGACGGGAAGTACGTCGGCGGGCGGATGCGGGCGGTCAGGCCGGGATGCGCGGTGCCGTCGAACGGCAGGTTGTCCAGCCCCCGGCCGCGCGCCGCACCGGCCCACTCGGTGTGGTAGTCGGGCCTCGGCAGCGCGGTGAGCCGGACCCGCGTGTGCTCGTCGAGCCAGCGCACGGCCTGGCCCGCGGTCTCGATGTACCAGCGCAGGACGTCGGCCGGCACCGTCCCGCCGGTGGCCGCGGTCAGGTAGGTCAACGCGGCCGGCGCCGAGTCGGGGAACTCCGGCCCCATCAGGTGGTGGTTGGGCATCCAGGCGACGCCGCCGGAGATCGCGGACGTGCCGCCCAGCAGGTCGGCCTTCTCCAGCACGACGACGGAACGCCCGCCGTCGGCGGCCCGGCAGGCGGCGACCAGGCCGGCCGCCCCGCTGCCGACGACCGCGACGTCCACGCGGCGGGGCGGGCCGGGCGGGACGGCCACGCAGATCGGTCCGGAGGCAGGGGCGGAGATCGGCCCCGGGTTCGACGCGGTCATGCCGGATCACCCCCGGCCAGCAGGCCATCGGCGACCAGGAAGTCGGTGATCAGCTCGGACACCGCGGCGAACATGTCGGATCCGGTCGAAGTGCCGCAGCCCAGCGCACGGGCGGCCTCGATCAGCGGCGGCACCGCGGGCCGGGTGACGACGTCGGCGACGAAGGTGGACGGCGAGAGCCGGGCCACGTCGACCGGAAGCGGATCCCCGGGCCGCATGCCCATCGGCGTGGCGTGGGCGACGAGGTCGAAGCCGGTCGGATCGTCCGACCCGGCGCCGACCCGGTTCCCGAAGCGCTCCCGGAGCCGGGTGATCAGCGCGTCGCGGCGGGCCGGATCGGCGTCGTGCAGGGCCAGGTACGCGGCGCCCGCCTCCAGCAGGGCCAACGCGATCGCGGTCCCGGCCCCGCCGGCACCGATCTGCAGCACGCGGGCGCCGCGCGGGTCGCCGCCGTTGGCGATGACGGCGGCGACGTAGGCCGCGCCGTCGACCTGGTCGCCGTGCAGCGTTCCGTCGGGGTTGCGCCGGGCGACGTTGACCGAGCCGAGGAACGCGGCCCGGTCGGTGAGCGTGGCGCAATGCGGCGTCAGGCCGAACTTGTGCGGCACGGTGGCGATGACGCCGGCGATGCTGCCGGACGGGAGCAGGCCGGCGATCAGCGCGTCCAGGTGCTCACCGGTGATCTGCAGGGGCACGACGACCGCGGGGCGGCCACGGGCGGCGAACGCCCGGGTGATGCCGTCCGGGGACTTCACCTGGGCGATCGGGTCACCCACGATGGGCACGACGAGGGTCTCGCCGGACAGCGGCGGGTAGGCGGTGGTCACGGGGTCTCCACGGAGGTCAGGGGGCGCCGGGTGCGATCGGCCGGCGGGGCGGTGGTCGCAGCGGGGGTCGCAGCGGTGGTCGGGGCGGCCAGGGCGATGGACGGGGACGCGGCGGCGGCGTGCCGGGCGGCGACCCACCCGAAGGTCAGCCCACCACCGACCTGGCAGCCGGCACCGGGGTACTCGGCGGCGCTCATCGACGCGGCGTCGTTGCCGCAGGCGTACAGCCCGGGAATCGGGGTGCCGGCGGCATCCAGCACCTGGGCGTCGCCGTCGGTGCGCAGGCCCAGCGCCGTGCCCAGCGGCGTCGGGAGCACCGCGATCGCGTAGAACGGCGCCCGCTCGATGGGGCCGAGGCTGGGATTGGGACGGTGCCCGGGATCGCCGTACTGCAGGCCGAACGGGCTGGTGCCCTTGCCGAACCCGGTGTCCACCCCGGTGGCCGCGGCCCGGTTGTTCTCGGCGACCGTCCGGGCCAGCCCGGCGGTGTCGACCCCGATCCGCGCGGCGAGCTCGCCGATCGTGGGGGCGGTGTGCAGGTAGCCGCGGGCCAGGTACTTGCGCAGGAGGGGCCGCGGCAGGTGGGGCCGGATCATCCCCAGCCCGTACCGGTGCAGCGACCGGGAGTCGATCACCAGCCACGCCGGGATCGCGTCCGCGGCGTACATGGCCCGCACGAACCGGTGGTACGACACGGACTCGTCGACGAACCGGCGGCCGGCGGCGTCGACCGCGACGATGCCGGGCTTGGACCGGTCCCAGATGTGCGGGAAGACCGCGACCGAGCCGTCCTTCCGGCGGGCCACGGAGGAGGGGAACCAGAACGCGTTGTCGTCCTGCGGCGCGCTCAACGCCCCGCCGACGGACTGCCCGAGCGACAGGGTGTCGCCGGTCGAGCCCTCGGCGGCCCGGGTGTACTGCGGCGTCAGGTGCGGCAGGTGCTCGCTGCGCCACCGGGGTCCGGCGGCGAACCCGCCACCGGCCAGCACCACGCCGCGCCGCGCCCGGACCCGCAGCTCGCGGCCGCCGTAGGCCACGACGGCGCCGACGACCCGGCCGTCCGGGCCGGTCTCCAACCGGGTGGCGGTGGCGTGGAACCAGACCCGGCCGTCGCGCTCCAGCAGCCGGTGGAACAGGGCGGCGACGAGGGCGTTGCCCATCGCCAGCCGGGTGCCGCGGCGGTAGGTCAGCCGGTCCCGGGCCCACCGCGCGCCCAGCCGCAGCGCGAGCGGCAGCGCCTTCGGCGACCCCTCCAGCAGCGTGAGCAGCTGGTTGACCTCGGCCCGACGGACCATCATCGTGCCGCCGAACAGGGCGAACTCGGGCACCGGCGGCCGGACGCGGCCGAAGTTCTCCCGGCCCAGGATCCGGCCGTCGAACGTCTGCGGTTCCAACGCCCGGCCACCCAGGCTCGCTCCCTCGATCTCGGGGTGGTAGTCGACGACGGTCCTGGAGTGCCAGAACCGCACGCCGATCCGGTCGAAGTAGTCGACCGCCCTCCTGCCGTTGCGCAGGTAGGACTCGCGCAGCTCGCGGGGCGCCTTGTCACCGACCAGGCGGTCCAGGTACCCGGCGGCGACCTGCGCGTCGTCGGTGACCCCGGCCGCCCGCTGGAAGTGGTTGTCGGGGATCCAGCAGGTCCCGGCGGAGTAGGCGGTGGTGCCGCCGAGGAACTCGGTCTTCTCCAGGACCAGGACCGACAGGCCCTCGTGCGCACCGGTCACGGCGGCCGAGAGGCCGCCGGCCCCGGTCCCCAGCACGAGCAGGTCGACCTGCTCGTCCCACGGTGCGGCAGGGTCGGAATGCGGGCTGACGTCGGTGTCGGTGGCTGGCATGGATCGACGGTCCCACGCGGCAGTCTGTCGCGTCCAACACTGAATCAGTCATACACTTTGACTGTCAGCTGCTTAATTCGGCCCACCACGCCGCCGGTCAGGCGGGGGTCGGCATGACCTCATCGGCCACCTCGAGCACCGCCCGCAGCACCGGCGACGGGTTGTCCGCGGCCCAGGCCAGGGCGTGGTCCAGGTGGATCGGCGGCCCGGTCAGCGGCACGAACACCGAGCCCGATGGCATCACGCGGGCGACCCCGTCGGAGATCAGCGATACCCCGACCCCGGCCGCGACCAGGGTGAGGATCATGAACGGGTCGGTGATCTCCTGCACCACCCGGGGGCGGAAGCCGGCGGTGATGCAGGCCCGCATGGCCGCCTCCCGCAGCCCGGAGCCGGAGGCCGCGGGGATGGTGATGAAGTCGTCGTCGGCCAGGTCGCGCAGGTCGATCGATTCGTCCCCGGCCCTGGGGTGGTCGGTCGGCAGCGCGACGCCCAGCGGTTCCCGGGCGATCAGCCGGCTACGGACCCGGGGGGACGGGTCGAGCGGCAGCGCGACGAAGGCCAGGTCCAGGGCGCCCCGTTCGATCTGCGCGACCCCGTCGCCGGTCAGGACGCCGGCGACCAGGTGCAGGGTGACCTGCGGGTACCGGCGGCGCACGGCCCGGGTCAGCGGCGGCAGCGTGCGGTGGTTCAGCGCCCCGGAGAAGCCGATGGTGACGGTGCCGTAGACCTCGCCGGAGACCGCCCGGGTGGCCTGCCGGCCGAGTTCGAGCTCCTCGAACACGCGGTGCGCGTGCGGCAGCAGGGCCGCTCCGGCCGGGGTGAGGGCCACGCTGCGGGTGCTCCGGTCGAACAGGGTGACCCCGAGGTCGCGTTCCAGCTTGCGGATGGTCTGGCTCAGCGGCGACTGGGCCAGGTGCAGGCGCGCGGCGGCCCGGCCGAAGTGCAGCTCCTCGGCCACGGCCACGAAGGCCTCGAGCTGTCTGATCTCCACCGGCCGCCTCCTCGTCCGGCTGCCATTGTGGTCGCCGGACGGGCCTACCATCGGCCGGGTGACCGGGGCGCGCACGCTGGCCGAGCTCGATCGGCAGATCGCCGGCTGCCGGGCCTGCCCGCGCCTCGTCGCCTGGCGCGAGGAGGTCGCCCGGACCCGGCGAGCCGCCTACCGCGACGAGACGTACTGGGGCCGGGCGGTGCCCGGGTTCGGGCCGGCCGACGCCCGGCTGCTGATCGTGGGGCTCGCACCGGCCGCGCACGGCGCCAACCGCACCGGCCGGATGTTCACCGGCGACCGCAGCGGGGACGTGCTGTACGCGGCGCTGCACCGGGCCGGGCTGGCCTCGCAGCCGTCGTCGACCCGGGCCGACGACGGCCTGACCCTGACCGACGTGCGGATCACCGCCCCGGTGCACTGCGCACCGCCGGCGAACCGGCCCACCCCCGAGGAGATCCGCACGTGCTCGTCCTACCTGCGGCGGGAACTGGCGCTGCTCGCCCCGACCGTCCGGGTCGCCGTGACCCTGGGCGCGATCGGCTGGACCGCGCTGCTGGGCGTGCTGGGCGCGGACGGCTGGCCGATCCCCCGGCCCCGGCCCGCGTTCGGCCACGGCTGCGAGCTGGCGCTGACCCACCCCGACGGGCGGGCGCTGACCCTGCTGGGCTGCTACCACGTGAGCCAGCAGAACACCTTCACCGGCCGGCTCACCCCGGCGATGGTGGACCAGGTACTGGCCCGAGCGCTGGACCTCGCCCGGGCGACGTAGGTTAAGACACGGCCGGGACCGGCCGAACGACGGTACGGGAAGGATCCGGACGTGAAGGTCTACGACGACGTCACGAAGCTGATCGGCAACACGCCCCTGGTGCGATTGAACCGACTGACCGAGGGCCTGGGCGCGACCGTCGTGGCCAAGCTCGAGTTCTACAACCCGGCCAGCTCGGTCAAGGACCGGATCGGCGTCGCCATCATCGACGCCGCGGAACGCTCCGGCGAGCTGCCGCCGGGCGGCACCATCGTCGAGGCGACCAGCGGCAACACCGGCATCGCACTGGCTTTCGTGGGTGCGGCGCGCGGGTACGACGTCGTCCTGACGATGCCCGAGACCATGTCGAAGGAGCGCCGGGCCCTGCTGCGCGCGTACGGCGCCGAGCTGATCCTGACCCCCGGCCCGCTGGGCATGAAGGGCGCGGTCGACAAGGCCGAGGAGATCGCCAAGGAGCGGCCCGGCGCCGTCCTGGCCCGGCAGTTCGCCAACCCGGCGAACCCCGAGATCCACCGCCGCACCACCGCCGTGGAGATCTGGGACGACACCGACGGCAGCGTCGACATCGTGGTGGCCGGCATCGGCACCGGTGGGACGATCACCGGCGTCGGCCAGGTCCTCAAGGACCGCAAGCCATCGGTCCGGATGGTCGGCGTCGAGCCGGCCGAGTCGCCGATCCTCAACGGCGGCGCCCCGGGCCCGCACAAGATCCAGGGCATCGGCGCCAACTTCGTCCCGGACATCCTGGACCGGACCGTCTACGACGAGATCATCGACGTGGACGCGGAGACCGCGGTGAAGGTGGCCCGGGCGGCCGCCACCGAGGAGGGCCTGCTGGTCGGCATCTCCTCCGGCGCCGCGATCCATGCCGCGCTCCAGCTGGCGGGCCGGCCGGAGAACGCCGGCCAGCTGATCGTCGTCATCGTGCCCTCGTTCGGCGAGCGCTACCTCTCGTCGGTGCTGTACGCCGACCTGATGGACTGATGGCCGCACTCCGGCGGGCCTGGGCCGTCGCCCTCGACGAGTTGCGGGCGGCCCGGCTGCGCGACCCGTCGGCCCGGTCCCTGGTCGAGATCGCCCTGGGCTACCCGGGTCTGCACGCGGTCTGGATCCACCGGGTGTCGCACCGGCTGTGGCAGCGGCCCGGCCTGCGGCTGCCGGCGCGCCTGCTGTCCCAGGCGTCCCGGTTCCTCACCGGCATCGAGATCCACCCCGGCGCCCGGCTGGGCCGGCGGCTGTTCATCGACCACGGCATGGGCGTGGTGATCGGCGAGACCGCCGAGGTCGGTGACGACGTGCTGCTGTTCCACGGGGTCACCCTGGGCGGGCGCACGATGCGCAAGGGCAAGCGGCACCCCACCCTGGGCGACCATGTCGTCGTGGGGGCCGGCGCCAAGATCTTGGGCCCCGTGTCCATCGGCGCGCGCGCCCAGATCGGCGCGAACGCCGTGGTCATCTCGGACGTTCCGGCCGACCATCTGGCGGTGGGCATCCCGGTGCGGATCCGCCCCCTCCCCGGGTCGGCGCAGGACGGCGCCGAGTTCGACGACCCCGCCATCTACATCTGAGCGTCCGATCCGGCCCACGAGGCCGGCCACCGCCCCCGCGCTGATCCACGTCCCCCGGCCGGCCCGATTCGCCGGGCTCGACGGGACGTGGATCAGCGCACCGGGGCGCGCAGATCAGGCGGTGTCCTCGTCCACCCAGTCCAGCGTCTTGGTGACCGCCTTCTTCCACTGCCGGTACAGCCGGTCGCGCTCGGCGCCGTCCATCTCCGGGTCCCAGCGCTTGTCCTGCGCCCAGTTGTTGCGGATGTCGTCCTCGGAGTTCCAGAACCCGACGGCCAGGCCGGCGGCGTAGGCGGCCCCCAGCGCGGTGGTCTCGGCGACGACCGGCCGGATGACCGGGACGTCCAGGATGTCGGCCTGGAACTGCATGAGGGTGTCGTTGGCGACCATGCCGCCGTCGACCTTGAGCGCCTTGAGCTCGACGCCGGAGTCGGCGTTCATCGCGTCCAGGACCTCCTTGGTCTGGTACGCGTTGGCCTCCAGGACCGCCCGGGCGATGTGCGTCTTGTTGACGTACCGGGTCAGGCCGACGATCGCACCGCGGGCGTCCGAGCGCCAGTACGGGGCGAACAGCCCCGAGAACGCGGGCACGAAATAGCAGCCGCCGTTGTCGGGGGCGGCCAGTTCCTCGATCTCCGGCGCGGAGCTGATCAGCCCGAGGTTGTCGCGCAACCACTGCAACAGCGAGCCGGCGATGGCGATGGAGCCCTCCAGCGCGTACACGGTCGGCTGGTCGCCGATCTTGTAACAGACCGTCGTGAGCAGCCCGTTCTTGGACGGCACCTTCTCGGTCCCGGTGTTCATCAGCATGAAACAGCCGGTGCCGTAGGTGTTCTTGGCCTCGCCCGGGGACAGGCAGGCCTGGCCGAAGGTGGCCGCCTGCTGGTCGCCCAGGATGCCCGCGATCGGCACCCCGGCGAACGAGCCCTTCTCACGGCCCTGGCCGTAGACCTCGGACGAGGAGCGGATCTCGGGCAGCATGGACATCGGGATGCCCATCTCCTGCGCGATCCCGGCGTCCCAGGACAGGGTGTCCAGGTCCATCAGCATGGTGCGGGAGGCGTTCGTCGGGTCGGTGACGTGCAGGCCGCCGTTGACGCCGCCGGTCATGTTCCACAGGGTCCAGGTGTCCATGTTGCCGAACAGCAGGTCGCCGGCCTCGGCCTTGGCCCTGGCCCCCTCGACGTTGTCCAGGATCCAGCGGACCTTCGGCCCGGAGAAGTAGGTGGCCAGCGGCAGGCCGACCTTCGCCTTGTACCGCTCGGCGCCCCCGCCGAGGGCGCCGAGCTCCTGACAGATCGCGTCGGTGCGGGTGTCCTGCCAGACGATGGCGTTGTAGACCGGCTCGCCCGTCGTGCGGTCCCAGACCAGCGCCGTCTCGCGCTGGTTGGTGATGCCGACCGCGGCGATGTCGCTCTCGTTGAGATCGGCCTTGGCCAGGGCGTCGGCCGCGACCAGCCGGGTGTTGTGCCAGACCTCGGTCGGGTTGTGCTCGACCCAGCCGGCCCGCGGGAAGATCTGTTCGTGCTCCCGCTGGTCGACCGAGACGACCCGGCCCTCGCGGTTGAACACCATGCACCGGACCGAGGTCGTGCCGGAATCGATGGCGGCGACGTACTTCTCACTCATGCGCTGCTACTTCCCTCTCGTTGCTTCGACGGTGAAGCGATGACCACTTGGTAGGGCACACGGTCGGGGCGCCCGGCCCGGGGTCGAGCCGGACGCCCCGCCGATCACATGGTGCGGACCGGCGTCAGGACACACCCGGGAAGATGCCCGGGCCGCCCAGCGCCAGGAACAGCAACGCGCCGAGCGCGCCACCGATGAACGGGCCGACGATCGGGACCCAGGAGTAGCCCCAGTCGGACGACCCCTTGCCCTTGATGGGCAGGATCGCGTGCGCGATGCGCGGCCCGAGGTCACGGGCCGGGTTGATCGCGTACCCGGTCGGGCCACCGAGCGAGGCACCGATGCCGACGACCAGCAGGGCGACGAACAGCGGCCCCAGGCCGGACGGCGTGCCGCCCGAGATGAGGATGACGAACACCAGGACGAAGGTGCCGACGACCTCGGTGAGGGTGTTCCACCCGTAGTTGCGGATCGCCGGGCCGGTGGAGAACACGCCGAGCTTCTTGCCCGGATCCTCCTCGGCGTCGAAGTGCTGCTTGAACGCCAGCCAGGCGACGATCGCGCCGACGAAGGCGCCGGTGAGCTCGGCGGCGAAGTAGATCGGCACCTCCGACCACGGGATGCCGCCGTTGTCCGGGCCGGTGATCGCCAGCGCCAGGGTCACGGCGGGGTTCAGGTGGGCGCCGCTGCGGAACGCCACGTAGACGCCCGCGAACACGGCCAGGCCCCACCCGAAGTTGATCAGCAGCCAGCCCCCGCCCTCACCCTTGCTGCCCTTGAGGATTGCGGTGGCGACCACCCCGCAACCCAGGAGCAACAGCATCGCCGTGCCGGTGAACTCGGAGATGAAGATCTGTCCAGTCGTGGGATGCAATGCGGCCTCCTTGCCGATCGAGCCGCCGGCGCAACCGCTGCGCGGCGGGAAAAAGCATGATCACCAAGCGATCAGAACGGAACGTACGCCCCTGCCGAGGGCAGGGAGCCCCATACTTTTCAGCTGTGATCAGTTTGTGACGATTTGTTCTCGATTCGACATCAATGGGGTCATCCGGCGCCGACGCGCACGTCCGGCGCGCCGAGCCGGGCGGCGTCCGCGGTGCGGTCGTCGAGCTGGGTCTGCGACTCCCGTTCGGCGGTCACCCGCGCGTGGTAGTGCTCGACCTCCCGATCGACGGTGGCCGCGTCCCAGCCCAGCAGCGGGGCGACCAGCTCGGCCACCTCGCGGGCGGCCCCGTCACCGCGGTCCCAGGTGTCGATGGAGATCCGGGTCCGCCGGGCCAGGATGTCGTCCAGATGCAGCGCGCCCTCATGCGAGACCGCGTACACCGCCTCCGCTTTCAGGTACTTGGGGGCGGCGGCGAGCGGCTGGCCGAGCGTGGCGTCCTCATCGATGATGGCCAGCAGGTCGCTGATCGCGCTGCCGTACCGGCCGAGCAGGTGCTCGACGCGGGGCCCGTCCAGGCCGGTCCGCTCGGCGATCCGGGCCCGGGTGTTCCACAGGGCCTGGTAACCGTCCGCGCCGATCAGGGGAACCCGTTCGGTGCACGACTTCTCGATCGTGCCGGGCAGCTGCTTGACGGCCAGGTCGACGGCATCCTTGGCCATCACCCGGTAGGTCGTGTACTTCCCGCCGGCGATGATGACCAGGCCGGGCACCGGCGAGACGCACGCGTGTTCGCGGGAGAGCTTGCTGGTCTGGTCCGACTCGCCGGCCAGCAGCGGCCGCAGGCCGGCGTAGACGCCGACGACATCCTCGCGGGTGAGCGGCTTCTCCAGCAGCGCGTTCGCGTGCTCGAGGATGTAGTCGATGTCCGACGCGCTGGCCGCCGGGTGCGCCCGGTCCAGGTCCCACGGCGTGTCGGTGGTCCCGATCACCCAGAAGTCCTCGCTCCACGGGCACGGAATGATGAACAGCAGGCTCTTCTCGGTCTCGGTGATGAGCCCGGTCTTGGACTTGATCCGGTCGCGGGGAACGACGATGTGCACGCCCTTGGACGCCTGGACGCGGAAGCCGCCCTTGCCGCCGATCATCTGCTGGATGTCGTCGGTCCAGACGCCGGTGGCGTTGATCACCGTCTTGGCCCGGACCTGGATGTCGCGGCCGGTCTCCAGGTCGCGCACGGTCGCGCCGACCACGCGCTCGCCCTGCCGGGTCACGTCGATCACCCGCGCGCTGGTGGCCACCATCGCGCCGTAGGCGGCGGCGGTCCGGGCGATCATCATGGTGTGGCGGGCGTCGTCGAGCTGGCCCTCGTAGAACTTGATGGCGCCCTGGATGTGCCCCTTCTTGCCGTCCGGGAACAGCTCGAGGGTCTTGCGCTTGCTCAGGTGCTTGTGATGCGACGGCACGCCCTTGCCCGCACCGAGCACGTCGTAGACCCCGATGCCCAGACCGACGTAGCCGCGGTCGATGCCCTTGCGCTCCAGGGGGTAGATGAACTCGACCGGGCGGGCCAGGTGCGGGCAGAGGGTGTCCAGGATGAGCGACCGCTCGCGCAGGGCCTCGAACACCAGCGAGAAGTTCAACTGCTTGAGGTACCGCAGGCCACCGTGGACCAGCTTCGACGACCGGCTCGACGTGCCCGCGGCCAGGTCGCGGGCCTCGACCAGGGCGACCGACAGGCCGCGACTGGCCGCGTCGAGCGCGGCGCCGGCGCCGACGACGCCGGCGCCGATCACCAGGACGTCCACCTCACCGGTGGCCATGTCCTGCAGAGCCTTGGCCCGGGTGGCCGGACTGAGTGCAGACGGCTGCACGCCCATATGTGCTGTTCTCCTTTGAATCAGCCCCGGGCCGAGCGCTCTCAGCTGAGCGTCGGTACCAGGGTCGAACGTTCGGGATCGTGGAAGGTCTGGATGAAGCGGATGGTGCCGGACCGGGCGCGCATCGACAGCGAGGTCGTGCTGATGCGCTCCGAGCCGTACCGGACGCCCTTGAGCAGGGCCCCGTCGGTCACGCCGGTCGCGGCGAAGAAGATGTCCTCGCCGCCGCAGAGCTCGTTCGTGGTCAGGATGCGGCTCAGGTCGTAGCCCTGCTCGATCGCCGCGGCCCGCTCCTCGTCGTTGCGCGGGTGCAGGCGGCCGAAGATGGCTCCGCCCAGGCAGCGCAGGGCCGCCGCGGCGATGACGCCTTCCGGCGTGCCGCCGATGCCGAACAGCAGATCGACACCGGCATCGATGGTGTCCTCGGACGCGGCCATGATCGCGCCGGCGACGTCGCCGTCGGGCAGGAACTTGATCATGGCGCCGACCTCGCGGATCGAGGCGACCAGCCCCTCGTGCCGCGGCCTGTCGAGCACGGCCACCGTCAGGTCGTCGGTCTTGCGGCCGAGGGCCTTGCCGACCGCCGCGATGATCTCGCCGACCGGAGCCTCGGGGTCGACCGCGTCGGCGGCCGCCGGCGGCACCACGAGCTTGCGCATGTAGAAGCAGGGACCCGGGTCGAACATCTTGCCGCGCTCGGCCAGCGCCACCACGGACAGGCCGTCGGGCAGCGCCTTGGCCACCAGGGTGGTCCCGTCCACCGGGTCGACGGCGATGTCGACCTCGGGTCCGGTGCCGTCACCGACCTGCTCGCCGTTGAACAGCATGGGCGCCTCGTCCTTCTCGCCCTCGCCGATCACCACGACACCGCGCATGGCCACGGTGCCCAGCACCGGTCGCATCGCGTCCACCGCGGCCGCGTCGACCTGGTTCTTGTCCCCTCGCCCCAGGTACCGGCCGGAGGCCATCGCGGCCGCCTCGGTGGCCCGGACGAGCTCGACCGCAAGGTTGCGGTCGGGTTCGCGCTTGCGACCGGACGGGCGGGGCTGGGTGCTGGTCATGAAGGAGTCCTCACTCGAAGGGCGAACGGGGCCGGGAAGACCGCCGATCCAGGACCGGCGGCCACCGCGCACAACGCTGGCACGGAACGCGACCGCGAGCACGTCGAGCGGGCCGCGACGATCCGCACTCCCACCGCCTCCTCGCCGTCCGCCTCATCATGGCCCAGTGCCCTTTCGCTCGCGACCGTATCCGGGGGCCGCGCGGCCGGACAATGAGTGGCGTTCGACATAGCTGAACGGTGGGCTCACGTCCGGGAGTAGGGTGCGGGCATGCCGGGCAACGTCCAGTCCGTCGAACGCGCGGCGGCCATCCTGCGCCTGCTGGCCGACGAGGACGAGCCCCAGGCGCTGGCCCAGGTCGCCTCGGCGCTGGGTCTGGCCAAACCCACCGCGCACGGCATCCTGCGCACGCTGGAGGACGTCGGGTTCGTCGAGCAGGACGTGCCCAACGGGCCCTACCGGGTGGCGGCCGACCTGTTCCACCTCGGCCGGGGCGAGAAGCTCGACCCCAACGAACTGCGCTCGCTGGCGATGAACTGGACGGACACCCTGGCCGCCCGCACCGGCGAGTCCGCCCGGGTGGCCACGTTCCACCGGGGCCGGGCCGAGGTCGCCCACCATGTCTTCCGCGCCGACGGCGGGACCCAGGTGCTGATGACCGGCTCGATCGTGCCGCTGCACGCCAGCGCCCTGGGCAAGGTGCTGCTGGCCTTCTACCCGGGCGCCGCCCGCAGCATCCTGCGGACCGACCTGCCGGCGCTGACCGGCCGCACCATCACCGACCGGGTCACGCTGCAGAAGGAGCTGGCCGGCATCCGCGACGTGGGCTGGGCCGGGTCCGTCGGCGAGGTCGACCCGACGGTCGCCGGTATCGCCGCGCCGATCCGGGACCGGGGTGGCTACGTAGTCGCGGTCGTCGGCATCGAGGGGGCCACCGAGCGGGTCTGCGACGACCGGCTGCGGCCCCGCACCGCGCTGGTCAACCACGTCGTGCGCGCGGGCCGGGCCATCTCGCGCGAGCTCGGGCACGGGCGGGCCGCGCGATGAGGGTTGTGTCCGCCCGCCGGGCCCGCTCCGGTTCGCTGATCAAAGCCGCGCCGGGATCGGGCAAACCGGACAGCGCCCGCGGGTTTGATCAGCCAAGCCCGACGCCGCTGCACCCTGGGCTGATCAAAGCCGCGCCGAGATCGGGCAAACCGGACAGCGCCCGCGGGTTTGATCAGCGAACCGCGGAACGCCGGGGGTGCCGGTGACGAGCCCGCCGCGGCTGGTGGCGGCGCTGGACCAGGGCACCACGTCGACCCGGTGCATGTTGTTCGACCGGCAGGGCCGCATGGTCTCGATCGCCCAACGTGAGCACCAGCAGTACTACCCGCACCCGGGCTGGGTGGAGCACGACGCCGCCGAGATCTGGTCCATCGTCCGCCGCATCCTGCCGCAGGCGATCGAGGACGCCGGGGTGGGTCCGGCCCAGGTGGTCGCGCTGGGCGTGACCAACCAGCGCGAGACCTCGGTGCTGTGGAACCGGCGCACCGGCGTTCCGGTGGGCCGGGCGATCGTGTGGCAGGACACCCGCACCACCGACGTGCTGGCGCGGTTCGCCGACCGGATCGGCGCGGCCGCCATCGGAGACCGGACCGGGCTGCCGATGGCGAACTACTTCTCGGCGGCCAAGCTGCGCTGGATGCTCGACCGCGATCCCGCGGTGGCCGATGCCGCGGCCGCCGGCGACCTGCTGTTCGGCACGATGGACAGTTGGATCACCTGGAACCTGTCCGGGGGCCCCGGCAGCGCCGGCCGCTCTCCGGGCGCGCACGTCACCGACGTCACCAACGCCAGCCGCACGATGCTGATGGATCTGGACACCCTGGACTGGGACGACGGGCTGCTGGCGGCCATGGAGATCCCCCGGGCCGTGCTGCCGGCGATCCGGCCCAGCATCGGCACCGTCGCCACGACGGTGGACCCGGTGCCGGGCATCCCGATCGGCGCCCTGATCGGCGATCAGCAGGCGTCCCTGTTCGGGCAGACCGCCTTCGACGCCGGCGAGGCCAAGTGCACCTTCGGCACCGGCAGCTTCCTGCTGCTCAACACCGGCCGGGAGGCGGTCCGGTCGACCCACGGGCTGATCACCACGGTCGCCCACAAGGTCGAGGGGGAGCCCGCGGTCTACGCGCTGGAGGGGTCGGTCGCGCAGGCCGGGGGGTTGGTGCAGTGGTGCCGGGACAATCTGGGGCTCATCCGGTCGCCGGCGGAGATCGAGACGCTGGCCCGGTCGGTCCCGGACAACGGGGGGTGTTACCTGGTCCCCGCCTTCTCCGGGCTGTTCGCGCCGTACTGGGACAACGACGCCCAGGGCGTGCTGGTCGGCATGACGTCGTACGTCCGCAAGGGACACATCGCCCGGGCGGTGCTGGAGGCGACCGCCTGGCAGACCCACGACGTGGTCGACGCGATGAACGCCGACGCCGGGGTCGCGGCCCGGTCCCTGGCCGTGGACGGCGGCATGACCAGTGACAACCTGCTGATGCAGACGATCGCCGACGTGCTGGACATCCCCGTGGTGCGGCCGATGATGGCCGAGACGGTGGCCCTGGGCGCGGCCTACGCGGCCGGCCTGGCGACCGGCTACTGGTCCGACCGGCAGGTGCTGCGCGGCTTCTGGCGCAAGGCCGGCGAGTGGCGGCCGTCGATGCCGGCGAACCGGCGGGCGGCCGAGCTGGCCCGGTGGCGGCACGCGGTCGCGGTGGCGCAGATGTGGGGCCGGCGGCCGGCCTGATCCGGCCCGTTCTGTTCACCGACGCGGGGTCAGCGCCCCGAGGCGGTGGCGGCGCGGTGCTCGAGCGGCGCGCCGAGATCGGATTCGGTCAGCTCGACGATCCCGGCCCGACCGGCCGGTCCGTCGTCGTCCGGAGCCGGCGGTGGACCGACCGGCCCGGCGGCCGGCCCGCTGCCCGGCCCGCTGCCCGGCCCGCTGCCCGGCCGGGTGTCCGGCCCGCCCACCGGCCCGGCTACCGGTGCGCCGGACGGCCGGGCGGCCGGGTCGCCGATGAACCCGGTGGTGAGCAGGGTGTCGAACTCGTCGGCCGGCGCGGGCCGGGCATACAGGAACCCCTGCACGAACGGGCAGCCGAGTTCGCGGAGCACGGCCGCCTGCTCCGGCAGCTCGACGCCCTCGGCGGTGACGGCGAGGTCCAGGTCGCGGCCGAGCACCAGCAGGGCCCGGAGGAACTGGGCCGCCGACGGATCGGTGTGGATGTTCGCCACGAACGCGATGTCGATCTTCACCGCCTGCAGGGTGATCTGGCGCAGGCTCAGCAGGGAGGAATAGCCGGTGCCGAAGTCGTCCAGCCACAGCTGCACCCCGGTCCGGCGCAGCTGGTCGGCGACCGCCCGCGCGACCGCGAGTTCCCCGAGTAGGGCGTCCTCGGTGATCTCCAGGACCAGCCGGTCGGCCGCCAGGTGATGCCGCAGCAGGGTGGCCGCGATGCGGTGGGGGAAGTCGCGGTCGGTCATCAGACCGGGTGGGACGTTGACCCCCACCCGCAGGTCGGTCCGGCCGAGCCGGGCCGACCACTCGGCGAGCTGGGCGCACGCCCGGTCGACCATCAGGTCGGTCAGCGCCGGCAGCAGCTTGAGCCGGCCGGCCAGCTTGATGAAGTAGTCCTGCCGCACCGGCTGGCCGTCGACCTGCCAGCGGGCCAGGGCCTCCATGCACTGCACCCGCCCGGAGGTCAGGTCCAGGATCGGCTGGTAGACGCAGTCGATCGCGCCGGTGCGGATCGCCTCGATCAGCAGCGGCCGGTAGCGCAGGTCGGCCGCCTCGGGCAGCACCATCGACGGTTCGTACAGCGCCAGCTGGCCCTTGCCCGCCCGCTTGGCCGAGTACATGGCGATGTCGGCCCGGGAGAACAGCTCGTCCAGGCTCGGCGTCGTCTGATCGGCCGTGACCTCGGCGATCCCGATGCTGGCACCGATCGACAGCTGCTCCTTGCCCAGGGTGAACGGGGCCCGCAGCGACTCGCCGAGCCGGGCGCCCAGGTCGACGCCGTCGGTGTCCTCGCCCTCGGCCAGTACGGCGAACTCGTCGCCGCCGAACCGGGCGACGGTGTCGCTGGACCGGATCGCCCCGCGCAACCGTTCGGCGACCCGGATCACCAGCTGGTCGCCGACCGGGTGGCCCAGGGTGTCGTTGACCGCCTTGAAGTCGTCGAGGTCGACGAACATCAGCGCCAGGGGCCGCAGGCTGCGCCGGTGCTGCTCGAGCGCGTGGGTCGCCCGGTCGATGAACAGGGCGCGGTTGGGCAGCCCGGTCAGGATGTCCTGGAACGCCTGCCGGGCCAGTTCGCTCTCCCGTTTGCGCAGGTCGCGGGTCAGCTCGGCGTTGTCCCGGATGGTCAGGTACTGGCGGGCCAGCACCCCGAGGAACACCAGCGTCAGCATCGTGCCGCTCACCCGGTCGAACGTCCCGCTGAGCCGGTTGAGCCCGACGACCACGATCGCGATGACGAGCGGGATGTAGGGCAGGACGCTGACCGGCCGCAGTTCGAGCGGCTGCGCCTGGCCGGCGGTGCGTGGGGCCATCCCCTCGGCCGGATCCGGGCTGGCCAGGGCGGCACAGCCGATCAGACCGAAGCCGGCGATCCAGCCCAGCGCGATCGCCGAGCCGGAGGAGAAGGATTCGGAGGCCTGCAGGTAGACGTAGAAGCCGTCCGAGACGGTGATCAGCCCCATGGCCAGGGCGAGCGCGGTCAGGCTCGACCGCCGCCCGGTGCGCCGGGAGACGTTGAGGATCACCATGGTCAGCACCACGATGTCCAGGCACGGGTAGGCCAGGTTGACCACGAGGGTCAGCAGCTCGGTGCCGCCGGCGGCGCTGGCGATCTGGCTGATGGACGCCGTCCAGCTGATCACGAACAGCGACATGCCGATGATGCAGCCGTCGAGCACGGTGCGCAGCCGATCGGTCTGCTGCCCCTGGGTCGGGGCGACCGCGAGCACCATGAAGGCGGCGAAGACCAGGAAGAACAGGTCGGCCGGCGACACGTCCGACATCGGCCGGCCGAGGACCAGCTCGACGTAGCACCAGTAGGTCTGGCCGACGGCCCAGGAGCCGCAGCCGACCGCCACCAGGATCCAGATCCGCCGGTATGGCGGCCGGTGCCGGGGCACGACGATCGCGGCGGCGACGGTGGCCATCCAGGCCGCGGCCAGCTGGGCGAGGTTGTAGATGGTGGACGACAGGCTCGAGTCCGAGCCGGTGGCCAGGTTGGCCGTCAGGCAGGCGGTCAGCAGCGCCAGGGTGGCCAGCCCGGCCAGGTAGACCGACGGCCGCCGCCACAGTGTCAGGGCCCGGTGCTCGGGCTCGCCCGCCCGGAGGTCCGTGAACTGGGTGTCGATCGCGATCACCGGCCCCCCGGGAAAAGGCGCGGCACGCGACGCGGTGCCGCCCGCTGAGCGTGCAAGTCACGCCACTGTCGCTCAGCCGGACGGTCCTGCCCAGACATCCCGGCCGCGATCCCCCGGCCGGGTCGACCAGTTCAGCCTCGCGGGGTGCTGATGACGGTCAGTCACCGTCGTGACCCGAGGGTGACCGACCAGACCCGATCGCCCCGGGCCGACATGAGAACGGGCCCACTCCCGCAGGAGGGGCCCGGTGGTGCCGTCGGGAGGAATCGAACCTCCCGCATCGCCCAAGCTCGACTGCCGCACGCGTGACGCGCACCGTCTGCCGGTGAAACCACCTTCGCATCCAGGGCCGGCCACTGACAAAGACGCCTGAGCGGCGTCCGAGATTCCTTCCAGCGGCCGGAATCGGTGCGATCGTGGTCACACCACGCCGGCTCGGCCCCTCGCCGCCGCCCCTCGCCGCCGCCCCTCACCGCCGCCGCTCGTGGACACCCGGGGCCGGTTGCCCGGCCCCGCGCGCCGCCCCCTCGTGCACCCTCGTTCTCATCTCAACCGGTCCGGACGAATCGGACAACCCGGGTTTCTCCGGGTTGACACGACCGCCGGGGCCGGGGCGCTACCGGCAGGGCGGGTCGTACGGCCGGCCCGGCAGGTAGACCTGCCACTCCTGCTCGGTCAGCGGAGTCCCGACCGTCGCGCAGATCCGGTCCCGGGCGGCTGCCGGGTCGGTGAGCCACTGGTGGACCCAGCGGTCCGACCCGCCGGCGGCGATGGTGGCCCCGGACGGGTCGAACTCCGCGACGAACTGCGCCGCGGCGGCCGGCCCGAGCGTCGCGTAGGGGACGGGCCGGGCCGGGTCCCCGACGTCCCACAGCCAGACGTTCCGATCGGTGCTGGCCGCGGCGAGCAGCCGGCCGTCCGGGCTGTAGTCCAGCCAGTACACGTCGTTGCCCGGGCCGCTGATCGCCGTCCCGATCTCCACCGGGTTCGCCGGGTCGACGATGTCCCACCGCCTGACCTCCCGGTCCGCCCCGGCGACGGCCAACTGCCGCCCGTCCGGCGAGATGGTGACGGCGAACGAGTAGCTCTGACCGGCCTTGATCGTGCTCGCGACGGCCGGCCGGGTGGGATCGTCCAGGGTCCAGACGTGGACCTCACCGGCGGTGGTGGCGGCGGCCAGCACCCGATCCCCGGCGCCGAACGTCACCGAGTACACCGGGCCGCCCAGCTCGGACATCGTGGCCTCGGGCGCCGGATTCGCCGGGTCGGCGACGTTCCAGAGCCAGACCGAGGCATCGTCCGCGGCGATGGCCAACCGGGTGCCGTCGCCACTGAACACGACCTGCTGGACGATGCCGGCCGGACCCGTCAGGGGCGCCCCGAGCGGACGGGGGCGGGCGGGGTCGGCGATGTCCCACAGCTGCACCCGGCCGTCGGTCAGGGTGGCCGCCATGACCGCACCGTTCGGGGCGATCGCGACACCACCCCCGTAGCGCTGGGCCGGGTCGGGCGGGGTGGCGGTCGCCGCTTCCGTCGGACCGCCGCCGCCGACCACGTCCCACAGGGAGACGCCGGAGGCCGCCGGGCCCGCGGCCACCGCCAGGTCCCGCCCGTCCGGCCGCCAGGCCACGCTGAACACGCTGTCGGGGAACATGCCGATCGCGGTTCCGGAGACCGGCCAGAGCCGGGTCGTCCCGTCGGCCGCCGACGAGGCCAGACGGGACCCGTCGGCCGAGAGCGCGAGCCCGGTGATCGGGGCGGGGTGGCCCAGCTGGCTGTCCTGGGTCCAGCCGGCCGTCCGCCAGACCCGGACCATGCCGTCGGCCCCGCCGGCGGCCAGGGTCGACCCGTCCGCGCTGAACGCCACGACGTTGGCGATGCTGCTGAACGGCGTCAGGGTGGTCTCGACGGCGACCGGGGCCGCCGGATCGGCGACGTTCCAGACCGTGACGGCCCCGTCCCGCCGGCCCACGACCAGGGTGCGGCCGTCCGGGCTGAAGGCCGAGGACGTGGCGCGGGGACCGGGCACCGTCGCCACCGGGCTCGGGTCGCCGGGGCCGGCCAGCGACCACAGCTGCACGGCGGTGTCCCGCCCACCGACCGCCAGCAGCGTGCCGTCGGGGGACAGCGCCATCGTGTTCACCAGGTCCATGGTCGGCAGGCCGGGCAGCTCGACCGGCCGCGCCGGGTCGCCCACGGACCAGCGCGCGAGGGTGCCGCCCTCGCCGCCCGCCAGCAGGGTCCGGCCGTCGGGGGTGAACACGACCCCAAAGACCCCGCTCGGGAACCGGGCGATGGGCTCGCCGATCCGGGCCGGCCGGGCCGGATCGGCGAC
>NZ_JBMDXT010000346.1:0-1635 GCF_048594475.1 Nakamurella sp.
GTCCGTCCCGCCCGTC
This sequence comes from Nakamurella sp., assembly GCF_048594475.1. Classification (NCBI taxonomy): domain Bacteria; kingdom Bacillati; phylum Actinomycetota; class Actinomycetes; order Nakamurellales; family Nakamurellaceae; genus Nakamurella; species Nakamurella sp. The sequence continues at coordinate 17 of NZ_JBMDXT010000346.1, forward strand.
CGACCGGTCGGCGACCGGGACACCGGCCGGATCGACGGCCGGATCGGCCCGCGGGTCGGGGTCGCCGTCCCGGGCCCGTCCGTCGACCGGGCGGTCGAGCGCCCGATCCCGGAACGGAGCGGCCGACCGGGACCGGTCGGGCCGCCCCCGGGGCGGCCGTACCGCCGGTGCGCGCCGCCGCACGCCCTGGCGGCTGGCGACCATCGGCGTCCTGGCCGTCCTGACCATCCTGGTGCTGATCCAGACGGCGGACCGGACCGCGCCGACCCAACCGGCGGCGCAGGCCGAGGCCGCCACCGGCGCCCCGCCGGTCGGAACCACCAGCCGGACGGTCGCGCCGTCCGACGCCACCGACACCTCGGCCGCCGCGGCCGAGTCGTCCCCTTCGCTGGTTCCCGATCCCGCGAACACCGACGCCCAGGGCCACACGGCGGCGGGCATCGCGGCCGCCGCGCTGCCCGCCGGCGATCCGTTCACCGCCGCCGGTGCGGGCACCTGGCACGTCGTCCCCGGCACGTCGCCGACGGTCGGCTCCGGGGGTCGGGCGCTGACCTACACCGTCGAGGTGGAGGACGGACTGCCGGCCGAGCTGGATCAGCAGTTCGCGCAGAAGGTCGATGCGACGCTGGCCGACCCGCGATCCTGGATCGGCGACGGGCAGGTCACCTTCACCCGGATCGACACCGGGACCCCGGACATTCGGATCTCGCTCACCAGCCAGCTCGCGATCCGGGCCCCGGCCAACTGCGGCTGGGACATCCCGCTCGAGGCGTCCTGCTTCAACGGCTGGCTGGACCGCGTGATGATCAACGACGCGCGCTGGACCCGCGGGGCGATGTCCTACAACGGCGACCTGGACTCCTACCGGTCCTACGCCATCAATCACGAGGTCGGACATGCGCTGGGCAACCGGCATCAGCCCTGCCCGGCGAGCGGCGCGCCGGCGCCGATCATGATGCAGCAGTCGTGGAGCACCTCCGACGACGACCTGGCGATGCTGGATCCGCAGACGATCCCGCCCGACGGCCACGTCTGCCTGCCCAACCCGTACCCGTTTCCGGACGCCACCGCGGTGCCGCCTCCGGCGCAGCCGGCATCACCCGCCGGCTGACCGGGTCCGGAGGATCTGGGAAGATTCCTCGGCCGTTCGGGGTTGCCCAGAAGGCAGATTGTGGTTCGCGCGCGAGGAGAAGAACGTGACATTGCCGCCGCTGGTGGAGCCAGCAGACTCGCTCACCAAGGCCGAGGTGGAGCGGTACTCGCGCCACCTGATCATTCCCGACGTCGGCATGGCCGGTCAGAAGCGTCTCAAGAACGCCAAGGTGCTGGTCGTCGGCGCCGGTGGGCTGGGGTCGCCCGCGCTGCTCTACCTGGCGGCCGCCGGGGTGGGCACGCTGGGGATCCTCGACTTCGACACGGTCGACGAGTCGAACCTGCAGCGCCAGATCATCCACGGCCAGTCGGACGTCGGGAAGCCCAAGGCGGTGTCCGCGGCGGAGTCGATCGCCGAGGTCAACCCGTACGTGAACGTGATCCTGCACACCGAGCGGCTGGATTCGGGCAATGCCCTGGAGATCTTCGAGCCCTACGACCTGATCCTGGACGGCACCGACAACTTC
>NZ_JBMDXT010000347.1:0-1620 GCF_048594475.1 Nakamurella sp.
CGACGGAGACACCCCCGCGCCGGGTCGTGAACAGGGTTCCGATCACCGGCGCGGGGGTGCGGCCGTCGGTCCAGCCGTGGGCCCGGACGGCCCGGTCAGCGCTTCATGAACGACGGCACGTCGACGTCGTCGTCGTCCAGGTCGACGGCCGGGCGACCGCGACCAGCCGGGGCGGCACCCGGGTGTGCCGGCGGCTGCGTCGGGTACCGGCCGGGCGCCTGCTGCTGGTAGGCCGGCGCGGTGCCCCGGGCCGGCGGCGGCGGGGTGGCGGCGTACTGCGGCTGCGGGGCTGCCGCGTACTGCGGCTGCGGCGGCTCGACCCGCTGCGGGTGCGAGGAGAAGCCGCCGTTGGCGGTGCCGTTCAGGCCGCTGGTGTCCAGCCCGCCCTCGAAGCCGCCACGCCCACCGAGCCGGCCGCTCGGACCGCCGACCGGACCCGACCCGACACTGGCCCGCACCCGCTGCTCGACGCTCGGCGAGAGCACCGACGGGCTGGAGTCGAAGCCGGCGGCGATGACGGTGACCCGGACCTCGTCGCCCAGGGAGTCGTCGATGACGGTGCCGAAGATGATGTTCGCGTCCTCGTGCGCCGCCTCCTGCACCAGTGAGGCCGCCTCGTTGATCTCGAACAGGCCCAGGTCGGACCCGCCGGCGATGGACAGCAGCACGCCGTGCGCACCGTTCATCGAGGCCTCCAGCAGCGGCGAGTTGATCGCCTTCTGCGCGGCCTGGACCGAGCGGCCCTCGCCGCGGGCCGAGCCGATGCCCATCAGGGCGGTGCCGGCGCCGGCCATGACCGACTTGACGTCGGCGAAGTCGACGTTGATCAGGCCCGGGGTGGTGATCAGGTCGGTGATGCCCTGGACACCGTTGAGCAGCACCTCGTCGGCCGAGCGGAAGGCGTCCATCAGCGAGACGCCCATGTCGCCCAGCTGCAGCAGCCGGTCGTTGGGGATCACGATGAGGGTGTCGCACTCGTTGCGGAGCATCTTGATGCCCTCTTCGGCCTGGTTGCCCCGGCGGCGACCCTCGAACGCGAACGGCCGGGTGACCACACCGATCGTCAGGGCGCCGAGCTTGCGGGCGATCGAGGCGACCACCGGCGCGCCGCCGGTGCCGGTGCCACCGCCTTCCCCGGCGGTGACGAAGACCATGTCGGCACCCTTGAGCACCTCCTCGATCTCCTCGCGGTGGTCCTCGGCGGCCTTGCGACCGACGTCCGGGTTGGCCCCGGCGCCCAGGCCCCGGGTCATCTCCCGACCGACGTCGAGCTTGACGTCGGCGTCCGACATCAGCAGCGCCTGCGCGTCGGTGTTGATCGCGATGAACTCGACCCCGCGCAGGCCGACCTCGATCATCCGGTTGATGGCGTTCACGCCGCCGCCGCCGATGCCGACGACCTTGATGACGGCCAGGTAGTTGTGCGGTGGCGTCATTCGCCTTCGCCTTTCTTGTTCGGCTCGGGCGCTGGGAACACGGCCGGGCCACTGACTTCGGATGCACCGCTGGACCTGACTCAACTGCCCCGTTCGGCGTGTCGAACCCTCAACCTCAACCATACGGTTATAGTTATGTCAGGTAGTGGCGCTGGGGTTGAAGGTAGGTGCGGCTCGACACGGC
>NZ_JBMDXT010000348.1:0-19581 GCF_048594475.1 Nakamurella sp.
GCGGCCCGGCACGGACGGGCCGGCGGGCACCAACGAGGAGCTGGTGGCCCGGCTGCTCGCCGACCGCCGGGCCGAGGTCCAGCTGGCCACGAAGTTCGGCATCACCGGCCTGCGCCCGGGCCCGGGCGGCGGGGCGAGCACCCGCGGCGACCGGGCCTACCCGGCGCAGGCGTGCGAGGCCTCGCTGCGGCGGCTGGGCGTCGACGTCATCGACCTGTACTACCTGCACCGCCGCAGCCTGGACGTGCCGATCGAGGACACCGTCGGCGCGATGGCCGACCTGGTCACGGCCGGCAAGGTGCGCTATCTGGGCCTGTCCGAGGTCACCGCCGACGAGCTGCGGGCGGCCGCCGCGGTGCACCCGAGCGCGGCGGTGCAGAGCGAGTGGAGCCTGTGGTCGCGGGACGTCGAGGCGCAGGTGGTGCCGGCCGCCCGGGAGGTCGGGGCCGGCTTCGTGCCCTACAGCCCGCTGGGCCGCGGCTTCCTCACCGGAACCATGACCCCGGAGAAGATCGCATCCGGCATGCTCGCCGCCGAGCCGCGGTTCGTCGAGCACTTCGCCGCCAACCAGCAGGTGGTCGACGTCGTCCGCGAGGTCGCTGCCGGTATCGGAGCGACGCCGGCCCAGGTCGCGCTGGCCTGGCTGCTGGCCCGGGGTGAGGCGCTCGGACTGCCGGTCGTACCGATCCCGGGCACCCGTTCCCCGGCCCGGGTGACCGAGAATGCGGGGGCCACCGCCGTGCGGCTCGACGCGGCCGCCCGGCGCCGGCTGGACGAGGTCGCGAGCCTGACCAGGGGCGGGCGCAACCTCAGCTTCGCCGCCCCGGACTGGATCTCCGCCGGGCGCGAGTAGCGCCCGCCGGCGGTCCGCTGCTCACCGCCCGGCCCCCGGCGCCGGTTCGCCGGCCGCCGCGGCCACCAGCCGGATCAGCTCGGCCTCCACGTCGTCCAGCGGACCGATCTGCCCGAACGCGCGGGCCAGCCCGACCGCGCCCTCCAGCGAGGCGATGATCGTCCGGGCGACCGACGGCGCCCGGACGGGCGGGACCCCGTCCTCGATGAGCACGTCGATCAGCCCGTCGGTCCACCGGCCGAACACCGCCCGCGCCGTGTCCCGATGCCGCTCGTCCTTGGCGACGGCGGCGGCCAGCACCGGGCAGCCGGCCCGGAAGTCGCTCTTGATCAGGATGCGCCGCCAGGCGTGCAGCACCCACCGGACGATGTGCTCCGTGCCCTGCCCCCGGGTCCCGGCGATGGATTCCGCGACCCGGTCGCCCACGTGGTTCACCGCCGCGTCCACCAGCTCGGCCTTGCCGCCGGGGAAGTGGTGGTAGGTCGACCCGAGCGGGACGCCCTCCTGCTCGGCCAGCTCGCGCAGGCTCATCGCGTCCACGCCGCGGCGGCTGATCATCCGGGCGGCGCCGGTGACCATCCGGGCGCGGGTGTCGGTGGGCATGGGAAAAGTGTATTGCCTGAATACGACGACTGTCATAACCTCTGCCCATGAGCCTCTATGACAGTTGTTATAGCGAGACGATCGCCGCCGACGACGGCCACCCGCTGCGGGTGAGCTGGTTCGTCCCGGACGATCCGCGGGGCGCCGTGCTGGTGGCGCCGGCGATGGCCACCCCGGCCGCGTTCTACCGACCGTTGGCCCGCTGGCTGGCCGCGGCGGGGTTCTTGACGCTGACGTTCGATTACCGCGGCACGGGCAGCGTGGCCGAGCTGAAGGCCGAGTCGGCGGACATCGTGCGGTGGGCCGGCGACGCCGCCAGCGCCCTGGAGGCATTGGTGACGGCGGCCGACGGCCGGCCGGTCACCTGGCTCGGGCACAGTCTGGGCGGCCAGGTGCTGCCGTTCGCCCACCACGGCCTGGTCGACCGGGCGTTCGTGGTGGCCAGCGGCAACGGGTACTGGCGCCACACCGTGCCGGAAGTCCGCCGGCGGGCCCCGCTGCTCTGGCACACCCTGGCGCCGGCCGCCATCGCCGCGGCCGGTTACTTCCCCGGCCGCCGACTGGGCATCATCGGCGACCTGCCCGCCGGCGTGATGCGGCAGTGGCGGCGCTGGTGCCTGTCCCCCGGCTACTTCGAGGCCGACGTCCCGCGGATCCGCGAACGGGTCGCGCACGTCACCACCCCGCTGACCAGCGTCTGGTTCACCGACGACGAGCTGCTGACGGTGGCCGCGGTCGATGCCATGGACGATCTCTACCGGGGGACCGCCGTCGAGCGCCTGCGGCTGGACCCGGTGGCGGCCGGGGTGCCGCGGGTCGGGCATCACGGCTTCTTCCGGGAGGCCGCCCACCCGCTCTGGGAGTCGGTGCTGCTCCCCCGGCTGGCCGCGGCCCCGCCGGCCGAGCCGCTGCCGCCCGCGTCGCCGCCCGCGGTGTCGCCGTCCAGCGTGTCGCCGTCCTCGGTGTCACCGTCCTCGGTGCCGCCGTCCACGGTGCCGCCGTCCACGGTGCCGCGCGACCCGGGCCGCCCGACCCCCCGCGGCGACGCCGCGGTCACCGTGGGCGCGGGCGGGTCGGGGGGCGGGTCGAGCGCGCACTGACCGCGGACCATCCGCCGGTCACAGCCCGGCCGAGCATCCGCAACCACCCCGAACCCGACCCGCAACAACCTCCCGGCACCGACCGCGGAACATCCACCGGCGGCCCCCGGGCGGATCAGAACAGGGTCGGCGGCCGAGCACCCGCCGGCTGCTCCAGCTGGAGCAGGAACGCCTTGCGCTCCAGGCCACCGGCGTACCCGGTGAGGGACCCGTCGTGCCCGACGACCCGGTGGCACGGCACCACGATGGAGATCGGGTTCCGGCCGTTGGCCGCACCGACCGCCCGGGCCAGGCCGGGGTCGCCGAGCTCCGCGGCCAGCTGCCCGTAACTGCGGGTCCGGCCGTAGGGAATGGTGCCGAGCAGCCGCCAGACCGACCGCTGGAACTCGTTGCCGGGCGGGGCGAGCGGGAGGTCGAACGCGGTGCGCTCGCCCGCGAAGTACTCGGCCAGCTGCCGGCGGGCGTCCGTGAAGGCCAGGTCGTCCCGGTGGCCGAAGGTCTCGATCGCCGGGCGGCGGGCGTGGTCGGGGAAATACAGGCCGCGCAGCACCCGGCCGTCGCCGACCATCGTCAGGTCCCCGACCGGGGTCGCAAGGACGGCGTACACGGTTCGATTGTGCGTGGTCACACCTGGACGACGCCCGGCCGACCCGCTCCGTGAGGTCGCCGCCCGCCCCCGCCGCCGCGGGCCTTGGCAGGATCGGCGGATGACCGATCCCCCGGCCCGCCGCCGCCCCCGCGTCCTGGAGGCCGTGCACTGGCCCCGCGAGCGGCCGATCCGCACCATCATCGGCTTCCTGGGTATCGCCCTGGGGGCCCGGATCGTGCATCGGGTCCACTTCGAGCGGGGCACGTCCATCCCCGCCGCCGGCCCGGTGATCGTCGTCGCCAACCACCTGTCCGAGACCGAGACGCTGGCGATGGCCCGGCTGGTCACCGGGCACCACCGGTTTCCGCACTTCCTGGCCAAGGCCGAGGTGTTCACCTGGCCCGTCGTGGGTCGGATCATGCGGGCCGCCCGCCAGATCCCCGTCGTGCGCGGCACGGCCCGGGCCGCGGATTCGCTCGCCGCGGCCGGCCGGGCCCTCGACCGGGGCCACGTGGTGTGCCTGTACCCCGAGGGCACCCGCACCCGGGAGCCCGACCTGCGGCCGGGGCCGGGCAAGACCGGCGCCGCCCGGCTGGCCCTGAGCCACCCCGAGGTGCCTGTGGTGCCGGTCGGCATGTGGGGGCCGCGGCCGGGCACCACGCACCTGTGGCACCGGCACGCGGTCCGGATGATCGTCGGCCGCCCGCTGGACCTGACCCGCTGGGCCGGCCGGGCGGACGAGACCGCGGCGGTGCGCGCGGCGACCGCGGTGATCATGGCTCGGATCACCGAACTGACCGAGCAGGCCCGCGGCGCCCCGTTCGATCCCCGCCCCGGTTCTCCGGCCCACTCCCCGACCGACTCTCCGTCCGACCTCCCGTTCGACCCCCTGTCCGACCCCCCGTCCGACCCCGCGGCCGGCGCCGGGCCGGACACGGACGCCGGGCCGGCCGGCCGGCCCGCCGCCGGAGCAGCCACCGATTCAGGCACCGATCGGGCGGCCGGACACCCCCCGGAGGGCCCGGACGCACCGTCGCTCCGGGACGGGTAAGACCCGCCCGAGGGCCGTTTTGGACGTCCGCGCCATGTGCCGTATGCTTTCGAGGCTCCCAACGGTCGCCGTTGGAGGCTGGGTTCCAAGGCCAAGCCCCCATCGTCTAGTGGCCTAGGACGCCGCCCTTTCAAGGCGGTAGCACGGGTTCGAATCCCGTTGGGGGTACGGGTTCTTCACCCGACTTCGGTCGGAGGAAGAGTCCAGCACGAGGCCCCGTGGCGCAGTTGGTTAGCGCGCCGCCCTGTCACGGCGGAGGTCGCGGGTTCAAGTCCCGTCGGGGTCGCAGTGCGGCCCGGTCTACTCGGACCGGGCCGTTGTGCTGGCCAGGTAGCTCAGTCGGTACGAGCGTCCGCCTGAAAAGCGGAAGGTCGCCGGTTCGATCCCGGCCCTGGCCACCAGCATGACCTGCGGAGACGCAGGTCTCCGCTCCGCCCCGGCCCACCCGTACTCGGGCCCGTGGGTGACCGGCGGGGACGCTCCGTTCCGAATCCGGGCGCGCCGGGAAAGCCCTGAGGCGGTATCCTTTCCGCCTCCCGGCGCATGGGCGCGACATGAGCGCCCCGGGGACCACGTTCGAAATTTCGCGGCCCTCGCCGACCGTGCCGACCGACAGCCCTCCGAGGCCGAGGTTGAGGCCCAGGATCCTGCCCCGGCCACCGCAGGGCAAGCGTTTCGGGCATGCCGTGCTGGAGGGTACGGCCGAGAGTGACCGGTGCGAGGTCGACCGCGGTTGGCGCGGCATCGTCGACGGGTGGCAGGGCCGAGCCGGCGCGCCGGCCGAGGCACCCCGACAGGCGGACCGTGCCGGCCGCGACGACACCTGGGTGCGCGCACGCCGAGCGGCAGGGCCGCTCGGGCTTCTCTCGATCGGTGGACACGACTCACCCCCGGACCCGGTCCGGAGCCGCCCGGATCGGGCGATCCCGGACGAGGGGTTGCGGTTGCGAGTCCGAGGACCGTGTCCATGACCTCGCACGCCGGCGACATCACTGCGGTCGGTGCGTCGACCGTGAGCAGGTGAGGCGTGGGCCACGGCCCGGCGGGCCAGAACTGTGAGTTACGCACAGCCGGATCTGCCGTCCGGCGATCCACGATGGGCTGGTCACCCTACCGGCGAGGCCGCCACGACGTTGAGAGGTTCACCATGTCATTCACTCGGAGGTTCTGGATCGGCCTGGCGGGGATCGCAGTGGCGGGCACGACCATGGTCACGCTGTCGGGTTGCGGCACCGCGAGCACGCCGGAGCAGGTCGCCGTGGCCAGCTCGTCGGCGCCGGGGCCGAGCAATGCCGACCAGGTCAAGGTCGTGCCCCTCACCGTGCCGACGACCACCTTCAAGGCCGGCGATTGGGGTACGGGAATCGTGGTCGAGGCCAGCGGCTTCACCCCGAACGAACCGATCACGGTCGTCCTGACCGAGGACCAGGGTCCGGGCAAGCCGCAGCCCGACGACGAATACCGGACGAATGCCGATGCGTCCGGCAACCTCTCGGCAGTGTGGGTGCCCACCATGGTGACGGTCGCGCCGGACGCCGCCGGCTATCCGTTCTACGCGGTCTCCGCGGAGCAGTCCGGCGAGCCCAACGTGCCGACCGTGGTCACCACCGCCGTGAAGTTGACCATCACCCCGTGATCCGCTCCGCCCCGCGGGGCGGAGCCACCGAATACTACGAAGGGACCGTGCCCGCGATGCGCGCATCCGAAATGAACATCGTTGGTCGACGGCGTCGTCGGATGGTGCTGGGGCTGTGCGGAGGGCTGGCGGTCGGCCTGGCCGGCTGCTCGGCCGGCGCCGCGCCCGGACCGGACCCGCAGGCCGTCGCCCAGGTGGCCTCGTCAGCCGTTGATACCGCCACCGCTCCGGCACCCGCCACGATCGGCTATTCCGGCGGATCGTGGGAGGTCCGGGTGCCCGCCGGGGTGACCGGAGTGACCATTGATGCGGTCGGCGGCGGTGGCGGAGCCGGGGCCACCGGCAACGGCAGCGTCGGCGCAGAGGTCACGACGGTGACGCCACTGCCGGTCACGCCCGATCAACCATTGATCGTGTCGGTGGGTGGTCGAGGGCTGGCGGGCGACATGTCCGCAGGTGCGGGCGGCTGGGGCGGCCTGGGCGCCGCCGGAGGTGACGGCGGTCCCTCCGACGGGCCGGTCGGCGCCGCCGGCGGTGGCGGCGCCACCACCGTCCAGGCCCTGGTCGGCAACGACGACCTGCAGACCGTGGTCATCGCCGGCGGGGGTGGCGGTGGAGGCAGCGATGCCACCGACGACGGAGGACCGGCGACCGGCGGTGCCGGCGGCAAGGCCGGGACCGCACTCCAGACGGACAACGGCAATCCGCAGTACATCGTCTGGAATGGTCTCCGCGGCACCGACGGTGGCGGCCCGGGCGGGGGTGGCGGTGGTATGCCGGCGGACGCCGGCAATCAGCAGATCAGTGGCGGGGCGGGCGGTGCCGGCAAGCGGCCGAACGGCACCGGTGGTGGTGGCGGCGGCGGATTCCAGGGTGGGTACGGCGGCAATGGCGGCGTCACCACCCCGGACGGAACCCACGGCGGCGGCGGGGGCGGCGGGGCCGGGTCGACGGCGGTGTGGGTCCAGGTCGCCGAGAACGTGGTCGTCGCACCCGCGCCGGACCAGTACCGAGGCACGGACGGCACGGTGACGCTCACCTGGGTGACGTCGTAACCGGTGCCGTCGCGAATGGGTCGACGCGTCCCGGCGGTGACATTGACATCGGCCAGAGGTCACCACTTGAGTGAAGTCCGTCATGAATGAGGTGGAGGATCGTTGTCCGTCATCAATTCGACCGCGGCCGGGCCGGCGTGGGCCGGCGTCCTGCCGCACCTCGCGCGGGCCGAACAGGCTCCCCGCCCCCGACTGGTGGGCAGCGCGTCGAGCAGGGCTCCGCAGGGTTCCGCGCTGAGGTTGAACGCGAGTGCGAGCTCAGCCCTCCTGCCGCTGGATCCGAACGCGAACAACCCGATCTCTACCGACTCCGCGACGTTCGAATTCTGGATCCGCACGACGGTGTCGGGGCAGCAGGCCGTGCTCAAGGCCGGCGACTCGGATGCCGTCCCGCTGCATCCGATGATCATCCTCCAGAACGACCAGATCGAGGTCTACTGGGATCAGCCGGGCGGCGCGGGGCTGCTGTCGGCGGACAGCACGCCGGTGACCGACGGACAGTGGCACCACATCGCGATCGTGTTCGATTCAGGCGCGGTGACCTTCTTTAAGGACGGTGTGGCGACCGCGGACTCGCTGACCGTCAGCGCCTCGATCAGCAACCAGCTGTGGCAAATGCAGTTGGGTTCGCTGTGGGGAGGTGCCGCGGGCTTCATCGGCGACATGTGGGACGTGCGAGTCTGGCAGACCGCACGGTCCGCCGACGACATCGCCGACGGCCGGTGGGCAGTCCTGACCGGGACAGAAGGCGGGCTGCTGATCGCGTCGGAGTTCGACCAGGCGTCCGGCACGGCCATCAACCTGGCCGGCGGCTACAGCGGCCAGATCCTGAACGCAACGGTGATCAGCACCGATCTCCCGTCGCCGCAATGCGTGCTGACGCTGACCGGAGCCACCGACGACCGGGTCAAGGTCGACTTGGCCCCCAACGCCACCAGCGCCGCCGCCGGCATCGAGTGCTGGCTCAAGATGTCCCCCGCCGGAGGGGTTTCCGGTACCGCGCAGGCGCTGGTGACCTGCCAGATCGGGAACGGGGTGGCCAGCCCGGGGTTCTACTACGCCGGCGGGGACCAGCTCGGCTTCCGGTGGGGCGCCGGTCAGTCGTACGTGTCGACGGACACCACAACGATCTCGGACGGCCGATGGCACCACGTCGCCGTCACGTTCGATTCGGGATGGGTGCAGTTCTACAAGGACGGCACCCCGACCGCCGACGCGGTGCAGATCCCGGACAACCTGGCGATGACCGGAGAATGCTGGATCGGGTCGGCGACCCTCACCGAGCAGGGCTTCAACGGGTCGCTCTGCGGGGTGCGGATCTGGACGGCCGCCCGCAGCGCCAGCGAGATCTCCTCGTACCGGTGGACGGCACTGTCCGGCACCGAGGACGGGCTCGGGATTCTCGTTGACCTGTCCACCTGCAACCCGTCCGAACCAGCGACGATGGTGCCGGTCAACATCGTCGACTCGACGACCGGCACCCTCGGCGGCGCCGCCGCGGTGCTCCAAGCGGCGCAGCCCCAACAGCCGCAACCCCAACAGGTGTGGGTGTACCAGACGCCGGGGGTCACTCCCGTCGGGCCGATGCTCGGCTCCGCCGGCGTGCTGTGCACGGACAACGATGGCACCACCGGAGCGACCAGCCCGTACCTGCGAATGCTGGACCTCCAGGACGGCTCGGTGTCGTGGTCCACTGAGGTCATCGCCGTCAGCGACATCGCATCGCCCGTCATCCCCGCCGCGGTCGGTATGGACCAGGTCAGTGCTTATGTCGGCATCCAATCATCGGCTCTCGGATTGAATCAGGCCGAGCTGCATGCATTTTCGCTCGCCTCCGGTCAACCGGCATGGGCGACACCTCCGCTGATTCCGGAAAGCACGTTCCAGTGCCGCCCGACGGTCGCCGGCGGCAGCGTCTATGCAGGCGTGCAGCTGACCCTCGGCACCTTGCAGATGGTCCAGCTGCAATGGTTCTCGACTGCCGACGGCCATGCGATCGGTGCCTTCACGCTCGACCCGTCGGCCGAGACTGACTACCTGACCAGGCCGGTGATCTCTCCGGACCAGACGGTGGCCTACCTGGGTCTGGTGACATCGGATTCGGCGTCGTCGGTGACGGCCGTGCCGATCGGCAGCAGCGATCCGGCCAGCAGCCTGTGGTCGGTTCCGACGGCGAACGCGGTCACCGCCGACCCGGTCGCCACCGACACCACCCTCTTCGTGCCCACCGGGGGGACGGTCGTCGCGCTGAACGCGACCGACGGCAGCCAGGCCTGGTCACACGCACTGAGCACTCCCGTAGTCGTCGGTCGCCCGGTCGTGGCCGGCGACACCCTTTTCGTGGGCAGCACCGACGGCAACCTGTATGCCCTGGACACCGCGACCGGCGCCGAGCAGTGGCGGCTGGAGGCCGGTTCGGCGATCATCACCGATGTCGTCAACGAGAACGGGATCCTGTATTTCGCGACTCAGGGCGACGGTGAGAGCAACCCGCCGGCCTTCTTCGCGGTCGACTCCAACAGCCTGGGTAACGACGCGGTCTGCTACGAGATCCCCCAGGCCGACACGATCCTGTTCGTGCAGGGTGGGGTGACCAACGGGGTGGTCTACTTCTACGGTCAGCTGGCCGTCTACGCGGTCAACATGTCCAACGTCGTGCACGAGTTCTCCGTGAACAGCAAGCTCATCGTGGAGAACTACGACATACCAACGGATACCAGCCAGGACCCGGTCGGCAGCGATACCTCCTACCGGATCACCCTGACCCTGCGGGACACCCTGGGCATGGTCCGCCCCCAGCAGCCGGTCAAGCTGTGGTCGGCGGGCACCTTGTACCTGGTCAATCAGGGCACCGCGACGGTCCCGATCGGACCCGACACCCCGCTGTGGCTGACCACCGACGGCTCCGGCGAGATCACCCTGGCAGTCAGTGCGTTCGACGACGGAACCCCCTCGGGCAACCCGAACGTCGCCTGTCCACCGCTGTACGCATGGGCGAACTTCATGGCCGCCGACGAGGCCGTCGTCATCTACCCGGACCATGAGCAGCTGACCACCCTGTCCACCGTCCAAGGCCCCACTCCCACGGACGCGGTGGTGGCGACCGGGCCGGCCCCGTCCTACCTGGACCAGGCAACCGGGTACGACGGCACGCCAGTGATCCTGTCCCAGTACCAGGACTCCGCATCCCTGACCGCGATCGCCTCCACGATCCGGAACACGGTCGGCACCCGCAACAGCGGCTCGGTCGGCGCCACCGCCCTGACCGCAGCATCCCCGCTCAACCGGCACGTGTCGCCCCGGATGGTGCTGCCGGTAGCGCTGTACGCGGCGGACGCCTCCGTGCCCGCGACCCGGCCGTACGTGCCCGGCTCCGACACGACCTTCACCGTGGATCTGAGCAGCGGGTTGCCGGTGTATACCGCCGGTACCTACGACCCGACCCCGCCGCCGGCCGTAGCCACCGGCGCCCCGCCGGTGGGCGGGATCTTCAGCGACATCAAGGACTTCGTCAGCAACGTGGTCAAGGGCGCCGAGAAGGTGGCCAAGCTGGCGTGGCAGTTCACCGAGAACGCCGTCCAGACCGTGATTCACACGGCCGAGAACGAGTACGACCTGGTCATCCACACCCTGGAGGATGCGGTCACCGCGGTGGTCGGATTCCTCAAGAGCGTGGTCGCGGACATCCGCAAGGTCATCCAGTGGCTGTCCGCACTGTTCAACTGGAAGAACATCCTGGCCAACCACGCCTACATCAGGAATTCGATCTCCAACCCGACCGACCCGGCCAACCCGGGCATCGTGGACCGGATGCTGACCTGGCTCGGCAGCGAGGTCAACGGTGGCAGCGACACCAGCGGCATCCTGGCCCAACTGTCGGGCAAGGCTTCCTCGTCGATGGGCACCACCGCGACATCCGCCAGCGGCCAGACCGTGCAGAACTCGCAGGCGGGCGGCAACGACCCGGATGCGATGTACAACTACGGCGGCACCAACAATTCCACCCAGTGCCACTGGATGAGCCAGAAGGTCAACGAGAACAGCAGCGGCATCACAGTCGGCCCGACCCCAACCGGTCTGCTCACCGGCGGCTGGGACAGCGGCGCCGTCGTCGCCGCCCACGACCGGTTCATGACCGCCATGCTGGCCGCCCTCGACGCATCGTTCAGCGGTCTACCGGATCAGGTGAGCCAGCAGGCGCATCAGGCCAGCAACAGCTTCAAGGATCCGAAGACCTTTGTCAGCACCGGGATCTCAGAAATCATCGGCTTCTTTGAGGTCCTCGGGGACGATTTCGTCACCTTTGCGCAGCAGATCGCCGCCGACTACCTCGCGATGGCGAACACGATCCTGCAGCAGATCATCAGCTATCTGAACACTCCGATCAGCATTCCCTTCGTCTCCGACCTGTACAAGGCCATCACCCACGGCGACGAGCTGACCTTCCTTGATCTGGCCTGCCTGCTCGGTGCCATCCCGGGCACCATCCTGCTCGGTGTGCTGACCGGATCACCGACCATCCCCACCGACGACACCACCGGCGCCGTCGCCACCGATCCGCAGGCGGTGCTCGCCGGACGCATCCTGCTCGGCATCGTCGGGTGCGCATTCGACTCCCTCGCGACCGTGGCCGACGTCATCGCCTACTCCGTCGCCATCAACAGCCCCGACAACGACGACGACTGGCTCGACCCTCTGGACCTGGTCGCCGACTTCATCGACTGGGCGGTCACCATGGTCGTCCAGTTCGGCTGGTCGGCGTTCGCGGCTCAGGATTGGATCTACTGGGGCATCCAGGCCGCCCCGCTGCTCTGGAACCTGATCGGCATCATCCAAGAAGAGACGTGGCAGGAACAGGCCGGTCGCGACACCCTTTTCGGGGTCATCATGATCGTGGTCTCCGCCGTCTATGCCCCCATATGGCCGAGCGGGTATCTCAATGCCGGCAAGGCCAAGGGACTTGCCCTGACCGCCAACATCTTTCAAGGTCTGTACAGCGTGTCGGAGATCCTGCTGATCCTCGGGGGCAAGGAGTACGAGCTGGTGGAGTACGTCACCATGATGGTCGTCACCGAGATCTACAGCCTGCTCGGTTTCGCGACGAACGTGGTCCAACTCGTCGAGGACGGTGCCTGATGCCCGCTCCGATCGGCATCGCTCCAGCCGCCCCGACCGGCTACACCCGACGCCAGGCGTTCAAGCTGGGCGCGAGCGCTGCCGGGATCCTCGGCGCGATCGGGGTCGTCGGCCTGGTCGGCCCGGTCGATGACGCGGCCGCCCAACGGCAAACCGCCGCTCCCCTGGTCATCCCGCCGAACCTGCCCCGGCTCTTCGGCTCCCCCACCGACCTTGCCATCAACCGGCCGGATCACGCGTGGGCCCTCGAAACGGACGGAGCGGTCCACCGCTTCGACCCGGACCAGCGGATCTGGAGGCGCAGCGACGTCCGCTGGGAGGACGTCCTGGCGTCCGGCACCGCGTACCTGGCCCAATGGGGCCGGCCCACCGGGCTGCACCGGCTGGTGCTGGTCTTCGGCGCCACCGAACCTCCGCCCACGACACCGACCACCCCCACCACGACGCCAACGACCACCACCTCCACCTCGGCCACGACATCCAGCACGCCACCGCCCTCCGGTGGCGGTTCGTCGTCGCTGCCGTCCTCGGCGGCATCGACAGCGACGGCGCCCACCACCCGCTCATCCTCCGGGTATCCGGGCTACTCGGGCGGAGCCGGCGACTCGGGTGCCGGGTCGCCGCTGGCCTCCACCGGATTCGACGCGATCCGCATGCTCGTCGCCGCGATCGGCGCGCTGATCGCCGGCAGCGTGCTGACCCTGTGGGCACGCCGCAATGCGGTCGCGGCCGGGTCGCCGCCGGTCGAAGCATCTGACGACCCAGCTCCGCCCGGCGCGCCAGACTCGTCCGGCGCCGAGCGCTGATCGGTGTCGCGGTCAGTCGCTTGCCGATTCGGTCGGCGCTGGAATCACGGTCTCGTCATCGACACCGACGAAGGAGAAGGAGTCGATGCTGCCGAATTCGGTGATCACCTCGATCGGGTAGGTCGGACCGGCTGTCCGGAACCGACGCATGTCGTCCAGATGGTCGTTCTGATAGATGGCGATCTTGGAAGCGTCCTGGACGACCCACTGTGGGAAGAATGTGCTGCCGTGCACCCTGCGTGTGACCGGCAGATAGTCGACTGCCACGCAGGTTCCGGTGGGTTCGGTCCACGAGAGCTTGAAGTGATCGTGATCCAACTGCACCAGATCGACGCGCTGCCCCTTGACGACCCGGCCGCCCACGTCGCCGGTGTACACGTGGTAGTCGATCGTCGTTGCATTCTTGATATACGTTTCGTAGGTCCAGCCGTTGTCGTAGGTGTAGACGATGCGGTACCCGACGATTCCGGAGAGAACCTGCACAGGCGGTTCCGGGCACGAAGTCGATCGCTCGCCGGGCTGCGGATCAGCGTTCGAGACAGTCATCGGTGCTTCCTTTCGGATGTCACAAGATTCATGGCCGCGGCGCACGCGTGGTCGGGCAATCATCATGAGGAGACGGAGATGGTCCCGCACCGGTCGCGTTGGTGGTCGGCGTGTTCGTCGTACCGACCACCCCGAGCCGATCACCGGAAGAGCTCGGCCACCTTCAGCTGGTCGTAGTATCCGATGACCTGGTCGACTTTGTCTCCGGTCACGTGCATCAGCCAGCAATAGCGCATGTTGTAGTCCGTACCGTTCTTGCCCAGACCGCCGGCCGTCGTGAACTCGACGACACCCCATTGACCGTCGGCCAGGATGCGCTCGACCTTGGGGGTGGGCCATCGTTCCAGCCGTTCATCGAGCTTGCGGTAGACGCCATCGGCGTAGGCCTGCAGACCGTGGAAGGTCCCCGACACGGGCGACGAACCGGTAGCCGTCCACACCAGATCCTTCGACAGGTGGGCCAGGAAGACATCAGCCGTCCAACCGGACTCCGCCAGCCGTTCGAACCAGTCGCGGAGGAATGTCCCGACGTCCTCAGTCGAGGTCCTCTCCATCGGCTGCGTGATCGTGCTCATGATCTTCTCTCCGTTCGTCCAGGGTCACTGCGACGGTCGTGGCGGCGCACGGCCGGTCACCCGTGATGTGCTCGTGTCACTGCTTGTTCATCGTGTCTCGCGTTGCCCCCGATGCGACTGTGCGAAGTTCACAGGATCGTCGGCGGACCACCGGGACCACCGGACCCGGACGCGCCGTCCGGATGGTGCGACCCGACCGGAAGAACGGCGCCCGGCGATCGGCTGTCCGCATCGAGAAGCCGCGTCGCTGACAGGATCACCGGAGCAGGCGGGCGGCAGCCCGGCGTGCCCGCGTCGAGGGGGCCGCGGCACCATCTGCGACCGGCCGAACCGGTGCCGGCGGTAGGGTGCGCACATGACGGTCCGCATTCCGATTTCGCGGCGGTACATGTGGCTCGGGGTCCTGACCGTCGGGGTAGCACTGTTCGTACTCACCCGGCTGGCGTGCCAGATCACCGGGAATCCACATCTGTGGCCGGCGTACCTGTTCGTCGGGGCGCTGATTCTCCCCGCCACCGTTGTCAGCTTCACCGATGGGATGTCCGCCGAATTCGATGTGCAACCTGTGCACCTGATCGTGATCGCCACCGTCGGCGGTGTGGTCGGCGTGGTCCTGGCGGGCCTCGGCGAGTATGGCTTTCAGGTTGTGTCCGGCGAACTGTCGAGAATCGCGATTGCCATGATCGAGGAGGGATGCAAACTCATCGTCCCGTTCGCCGCCCTGCTGCTGGTCCGGCGCAATGCAGCCAACGGGTTGATCATCGGTATGGCCGCGGGGGGTGGATTCGCCGTCATCGAGACGCTCGGCTACTCCGCAGCCGCGATCGTCCACGCGGGGAGCACCCTGTCCGATGTGGACGACATTCTCTGGGATCGTGGGCTTTTTGCTCCGGCCACGCACATTGCCTGGACTGGCCTGGCCGGCTGCGCGCTCGGGTACGCGGTCCAGCACCGATGGTCGATGGCGGCGATCGTCGTCTTCCTCGGCGCATTCGCATCGGTCGTGCTGATTCACTCTCTGTGGGACTCGAGCAACACCGGCGGATACCTCGTGCTCTCGGTCATGAGCCTGTCCGCAATGTGGTGCGTCGCCTCTGTCGTTGCTGTCCGCGGCGCATAGGACGGCTCGAAGCCGCACCGGCGGCGTCAGCGGCCGTGCCGGGCAAAGGGGAGCAGCCCGGCCGGATCGCTCCTCCTGCGGACGGCATCGAGCCGGTCGTTCTGCGCGGGAGTCCACGCGCCGATGACGTCGTCGGGATCGTTCCCGCGACCGACGAAATTGATCAGCTGCGTCGGGGCATGCCACGGCACGACGGCACCGAGCGCCGATCGCACCGCGGCCAACCGTTCGGCGTCGCCGAGCGCGGGATTCGGGGCGGCATAGACATTGAGCAGATGGGCGCAGGATCGCCCCCCGACCGCGTTCGGCGCGGCGGCCGGCCGGGCCACCGCACCACCCAGGGTGCGAATCTCGACGGATGACAGGGGCGCCTCGGTGGCCGGGCCGACGACGGCCAGCAGGGCCCGCACGGTGTCCTCGCCGAGCCCGGCCAGGGCCTTCGAGCCGTTCGCGACCGGCATGGGGCCGGTCGGGTCACCGTGGACGGTGCCGATCTTCGTGAACGGCAGCTTGCCGATGGTGTCGAGCACGGGCGTCGCCGCACGGCGCATCGTCGCGAGCTGATGTTCGGCGTCGGCGGGTATGTCCGTGCTGACGAACCGGAGGTGGACGACGATGCGCCCGCGGATCGGCTCGGGCAGGGCATCGCGGGCCGGGAGCCGCAGCAGCGCAATCGATGCCGTGGACGACTCGGGGAGTGCCGGTGACCAGTGGGCGAACGAGGTCAGCACGTCGAACGCATGGGCCGCGTCGAAGTACAGCCCTCCCCCGTAGACGGTCGTGAGTGGGAGCAGTTCCACGGTCACCGCGGTGACGACGCCGAAGCCGCCCTTGCCGCCCCGCAACGCCCAGAAGAGGTCCGGATCCGAGTCGGCCGTGACGGTCCGAGGACCGTCGGCCGGCGTGACGATGTCGATCGATCGCACGCGGTCGGTCGAGAACCCGAAGGTGCGGGCGAGCGGCCCCAGCCCGCCGCCCAGCAGGTAGCCGGCCACGCCGACGCCGGGGGCCGACCCGCAGAGCGGGGCAAGCCCGTGCGGCGCGGTCGCGGCCAGCACCGGCTCCCAGGTCGCGCCGGCCGCGATGCGGGCCAGGCGGGCGCCGCTATCGACCTCGACCGACCCGAATCGTTGCCGGGTGAGCCCGATACCGCCGCCCACGTTCGCGAGCCGGCCGTGTCCTGATCCGATGACGGTCAGGCGCTCGCCGTGATCGGCGGCCACGGCGACCGCACTCGCGACGTCGGCTGCGGTGTCCGCCACGACCACCAGATCGGGAGCGATGGTCACCGCCGTGTCGAAGCCGGCCGTGGCCTCGGTGTACCCGGGATCCTGGGGGCCGACCACCCGGGTCACCCCGGCTGCCCGGAGCTGGTGCGCAATGGACGTCATCGGTGTCTCACTCCTGCGGTGTCAGGTGGACGCACGGGCGAGACGTGCGATCCGACGGCGCACAAGATGTGGCCCCTCACGCGGACATCGACTCCGCCCGGAGGATTCCGGTGAGCTGATGGCGGGAGTGCACGCCGGCCTTGCTGTAGATCCGGCCGAGATGGAAGCTGACGGTACTCGTGGTGATGAACAGCTCCTGGGCGATCTGCTTCATGCTCAGTCCGCCGGCCAGCAGGGTCAGCACGTCCAGTTCGCGGTCGGACAGACCGAACCGGGCGCCGAGGACGCGGAGCGACACGGTGACCGGCTCGGCCCCGTTTTCGCTCGGCCTGCCGCCGTCCGGGTCGCTCTCGTCGAGCCGCAGGTGGGGGCGGTCGAGGTAGGACTCGGCACCCAGCCGGCGGTAGATGTCCAGCGCGGTGGCGGCAGCCCGAGAGGCCCGGCTCCGCTCTCCGGCGATCAGCTCGAGACGGGCCTGATCGGACAGGAGGTGAGCGCGATAGAACGGAACGGCCTGCGCGCCGCTGTCGGCGGCTCGGCGGGCGAAGTCGAGGGCGGTTCGCTGGTCGCCCCGCCGTTCGGCCATGAGCGCACGCAACCAATCGGCCACGGCAGCGGCCCACGCCGGCGCGTCGGGCCCGGCATCGACGAGCTGCAGCCAGGTCTCGGCCTGCTTCAGGTCGTCGGCCCAGATGGCAGCGAGGACGGGGGCCGCCATCAGGGGGCCGTGCACCGACTGCAGGCCGATGTCAAGGGAAGTGGGCCAGCGGGCGCGGTAGCTGGGCAGCAGCTCCGCGCGGGCGGTCTCGGCGCCGGCCTCGGCATGCAACCGCACCACCGCGACCTCGAGGATCTGGGCGATCGGCTCCGGCCAGGGGGTCTGGGACAGCCGCGACTCCAGTCGACCCAACAGGCGATCGGTCTCGGCGAACTCGCCTCGCCCGGCGCCGTCCAGGATGACAACCGCACCCACCGTGGGCAGTGCCTCGCCTCGGGCGCTCTGCACGGCGAGGCGAAAGTGGACCCGGGCCAGATCCCAGCGACCGGTCCACCAGTACAGGTAGCCGAGGAAGGCGTGGACTCCCCCGGGTGAGGCCTCGGCCTCCCGCCCGGCGGCAATTCGGGCCTGGGTCACCAACTGGTCCCGCAGGGCCAGATCGAACTGGCCGCGGAACATCCGCATCATTCCGCGGACCCCGACCAGGGGGGCCAGATCGTCGGGTACCGCCGCCGGATCATCGGGAAGGGGTGGCAGGGTGGCCAGCATCGCCTCAGAGCCTTGGACCCGGAGCGCGACGATGGCAGAGGCGTATCTGAGCATGGGCGTCATCGCCGCGTCGGTGACGCCGAGTTCGGCGCACTGCTGAATTCCGGTCAGGACGAGGTCCGTCGCGGCGCCGGATGTCGTTCTGGCCCAGGCAAGCAGGGCCTGGAGGCGGTAGTGGACCCGGGCGCGGTCACGATCGTCGCCCGGGGGCCCGCCCAGCAGGTCGGGGTCCGCCGCCAAGATCTGCACGCCGAGCACGGGAGCGCCTTGGAGGATCTCCGTTGCGCCCAGCACCAGCGCGCGCCGGCCGGCATCCCGGGCCAGCCGGACGCGGTCGAACTCCGTCCGGACGGCGACGAAGTCACCCGCCACCGCCCCCAGGTACAGCGAGTCCAGCCAGCGACGCTCCCGCCGGTCGACATCCGAGGTCAGGCCGGCAGACTGACGAAGGAACTTGGCGGCATCACGGTAGCGTTGCTGGTCGTAGCAGGACCAGCCGAAACCCGCCAGCTCCTCGGCCAGGGCGTCGTCGTATCCCGTCGTGGCCGCCACCCGATGATCCAGGACTGCGTCCCGCGGCCCAACGACCTTCGCTGCGCGGGCGTGCATCTCGCGTCGCTCCGGCAGCGGTGCCTGCTGGTACACCGCGGACCGGAGGAGGGCGTGGGCCGCCCGCACCTCGGCGCCGCCGGCCAGGTCGCGGATCACCGCCAGCCCGGCGGCGGTCAGCGAATCCACCGCCGCCTCCGGATCGGCGACGCCGGCGACTTTCGCCGCATCGGTGAGCGGGACCCATCCGGCCCCCAGGACGACGACCGCACGCAGCATGCGCGTGGCCGGGATGCCGAGCCGGGCCAAATGCTGCTGGGTGATCCGGGCGAACTGCTCCGGTGCCGGCGCGACCCGGCTGCCCACCAAGGTGGCCCGGTCGTACTCGGACAGCAGCGCGGTCAGGTAGAGCGGATTGCGTCCGGTGTGCTCCCAGAGCATCCGGACATCCGATGGCTGCAGCCCGGGCTGCAGCCGCTGCGCCAGTTCCTGCGCCTCGGCCAGACTCAACCCCTGGAGGGAGACCCGCACGACCCGATCGGACCGGTCCACCCAGCGTTGCCACTCCGGATGCAGGTCACCCAGGGGTCGGGTGGCCACCATGAGCAGCAGGCGATCCCCGGACATCCGCCGCATCAAGGCGATCAACGCCTGGACCGACTCGGGATCGGCCCATTGCAGATCGTCCAGTCGCAGCAGCACCGGTTGGTCCGGGCCGATGGCGTCCAGAACCGAGCGGATCTCCTGGGCAATGAGGAACGGGGAGGAGATTCGCGGGTCCGCGCGGTCGATGGACAGGCCCCATCCGACCAAGCTGGCATACGGATCGACGTCACCGTCCAGGCCCTCGGCCGACACGACGGTGAAGCCCTGGGCTCGCCGCGCGACCTCGTCCAGGAGCGTCGACTTTCCCATGCCGGACTCGCCGGTGATGACCAGCGTCGTCGGTTCACCCGATCGAGCCCGCGGCAACGCCGACGCGGCCAGATCCGCAGCCGATCGCCAACCGGATGACGGATCCATGGTGCCTGGTTCCACCGATTCACTGGACACGGGATGCCCTTTCCGCTGTCGGCCGACACTTCATTCAAGCGGACCCGGTCGGATCACGGAGCGATCGAGCGCCCATGGTCGACCCGTCGTCGGCCGACATGGCCAGGCGTCCGGTGAGGTAGCCCTGGACGGTGGGTCCGATCAGGGTGACCACCGTGTCGTCGGGCAGGTCGGTCATCGGCGGGAGGCGCCAGACGTAGCGGGTCATGGCCAGGCCGACGAGCTGGCTGGCCACCAGCCCGGCCCGGAGT
>NZ_JBMDXT010000349.1:0-4839 GCF_048594475.1 Nakamurella sp.
GACGGCCGGGGGCGCGCGCTCCGCCCCGAGCGCACCGCCGGCCGCCGCCCCGCGTCCCGCCGCCCCCGTCCCGGCGCCCGCACCGGTGGACGCGTCGCCCTCCGCGGTGCGGACTCCGCCGCCACCCGGTCCGGCCGGGCCGCCCTCCCTGCGGCAGCGCGGCAACCGGACCGCGGCCGGGCCGACCGCCCTGGCCGCCGCGGCCGAGGACTGGGCCAGAACGCGGCAGCGCTGCGGCGCCGACGCCCAGCGCACCCACCGGATGATGGTGGACGCGCTGGCGGCGTTCGCCGCCGCGCGGCCCAATGTCGACGACGTGCTCAAGCGGCTGGACGACGCCCTGGCGTCGGCGGAGTCCGCCTGGCGCCAGCGATTCGCCAAGGAGGCCCTGCCGACGACCGTCGGCGACTTCGAGCCGTACAACGTCGGTGACGACGTCCAGACCCCGGACGAGTGGATCGCGCAGGTCCGTCGACTGGTGGTCGATCTCGGCTCGATGCAGCTCCTGCTCTCGTCGGACAGCCGGAAGAAGTACCGGTACAGCCGCGCACACGAATACTCCAACGCCGTCAATCCGCTGATCTCGGTCCGGGCCGGCGTACGCCAGCGGGCCTGGGATGCGATGGCGACCGACGGGCCCGACCGGGCCGCCGCGGCGGCCACGGCCGTGGTGCGGGGCTGGGTGCCGATCCCGGCGCCGGCCTTCCCGATCGGCCCGCTCGGCGCGCCGCTGACCGAGGACACCGGGCTGGTGCGGGGTTTCGGACCTACTTGGGTGATGGTGGGAACCGCCGGCCCCGGCGCGATCTCGTTCCGCACGACCCGCCCCAGTACCCAGAACGGCAGCCGCCTCCATTCGTTGGCGCTGCCGCCCGTCGTGCGGTACCCCGTGATCATCGACCTCGACCGCACGGGTGGCTTCGTCTGCCAGACCCCCACCATCGTCGAGTCGACGGTGCTAGGGCTGCTCGCCGCGCTCGGTCCGGGGCAGGTCAGGCTCGACGTCTTCGATCCCGACCGGCTGGGCGAGTCGGCGAACTTCCTGTACGGGCTGGGCGACGCGGCCGAGAAGGTCATCGGACGCAAGGTCCGCACGACCGCCAAGGAGCTGGCGGAGCTGCTCGTCGAGGTCGAGGAACACATCACCCTGGTCACCCAGAAGTACCTGCAGGGGGCCTACCGCACGCTGACCGAGTACAACCATGCGTCGGGCGACGTCGCGGAGGCCTACCGGGTGCTCGTCATCTACGACTACCCGAGCGGCTTCAGCCGGGACGACCAGTACGACAAGGAGCAGCTGCAGCGCCTCGAGAAGATCCTGACGACCGGTCGGCGCTGCGGGGTCTTCGTGCTGATCGTGCGTTCGCACCGGGGCGCGGAGTCCGATCGGGTGGCCTCCGTCCTGCCCCAGGTGGCCGGGGACGTCGACCCGGCCGCGGTCGTCGCGCCGGGTCTGGGCCTGGACGGCTCGACCGGCCTGCTTCTGTGCGGGCCGAAGGGTCGCAGCGACGTGTCCGTGTCCTGGTCGTTCGACCCGATTCCGGCGCTGTCGCCGCAGGTGCATCAGAGCCTGCTGACCCACATCGAACGCGGGCTGCGGCGCGCCGGTGATCTGCAGGTGACCCCCGACCGGGTGAGCGAGCTGGCCCGGTCCGGGATGGAGCGCGCCGTCGCCAAGGGCACCGGGGACCGGGAGCCGGTCGTCGCGGCCTACGAGCCGGCGACCTGGTGGCAGGGTTCGAGTGCCGAGCATGTGACCGCGGTGGTGGGCCGGCTGGGCGCGACCGACACCGCCCGCATCCGGCTCGATTCGCAGACCGCGTCGAGCGTGCTCATCGGCGGCCGGCCCGGCTCGGGCAAGTCGGTCCTGCTGCACTCCCTGATCATGAGCCTGGTCCAGCAGTACGGGCCGGACGAGGTGGAGCTGTACCTGATCGACTTCAAGGAGGGCGTGGAGTTCAAGCAGTACGCCACCGCGCGGCTCCCGCAGGCCCGCGTCGTCGCCATCGAGTCCGAACGCGAATTCGGGGTGGCCGTGCTGGAGAAGCTGGCCGACGAGATCATCGATCGGGGGGCGCTGTTTCGCGCCGACGGCAGCGGCGAGCAGTCCAACGTCGGGCAGTACCGGCGCCGGACCGGACGGCCGATGAGCCGGATCGTGCTGATCATCGACGAGTTCCAGGTGCTGTTCGACCGGGACGACAAGATCGGCAGCCGCGCGGCCGAGATGCTCGAGCGGGTGCTGCGGACCGGGCGGGCCTTCGGGGTGCACGTCGTGCTGGCGTCCCAGACCATCGCCGGCATGCCGGCACTGGGCCGGCACCTGCCGAACCTGATCCCGACCCGGGTGGTCCTGCAGTCCGCTGAGGCGGACTCGCGCCTGCTGCTCAGCGAGGAGAATGCCGACGCGCGGATGCTCTCCCGCCCCGGCGAGGCGATCCTGAACACCGCGGGCGGCCAGAAGGACGCCAACCAGCGAATCCAGAGCACCTACTGGGACCCCGAGGACCGGGCCTGGGTCCTGGAGCAGCTGCGCCGGCGGGCCGACGGCGAGGGTCGGACCGTGGTGCCGATCGTGTTCGAGGGCAGCAAGGGCGCCTCGGTCGACGAGGTGCCGGGGTCGACGTTCGACCCGGCGACGACCACCCCGACGGCCACGGCCGTCAGCCTGCCGCTCGGGTTGTCGATGAACCTGTCCGGGCCGGTCCGCGCCGACCTGCGCCGTGAACCGGGCACGAACCTGCTCCTGGTCATCGACGAACCCGGGCCGCTGCTTGTCGGGCTGGTGGTGCTGGCCCGGGCCGGTGTCCGGACCGAGGTCCTGGACTTCGGCGGGACGGACGAGGACGGTGCCGCCCGGTTGGCCGCGGCCGCCGCGGCGCCGTCGACCACGGTCTCCCGGCGCCGTGAGGTCCGGGACCGGCTGACCGGGGTGGCCGCGGAGGTCGACGAGCGGATCCAGTTGCACGACTACAACTCGCCCCCGCTCGTGGTCGTCATCCACGGCCTGCACCGGGCGCGCGAGTTCGATCCCAACGGGGAGTTCGATGACGCCTCCGAGTCGGGGCTGCTCAAGCGCATCGCGCGGGACGGGCCCGAGGTCGGGGTGCACCTGCTCGTCTGGATCGACAAGAAGGCCTCGGTCGACCGCCGGCTCTCCTACGACGCGCTGCGTGAGTTCGGGCTTCGGGTGTGCGGGCCGGCCAGCCGGGAGGACTCGCTCGCGCTCATCGACAGCGACGAGGCCCAGGGTCTGCACCCCGGGCAGGCAGTCTTCGACGACCACGACCAGGGCCGGCACCAGCGGGTCCGGCTGTTCGTCGGCCCCGATCGGCAGTGGTCGTCCACCATGCTGGCCGGCACCTCGTGACCGGTCCGGCGCACGTCGACCCCGCGGTCGTTGACATGGTCGCGCGGGCGATCGTCCGCTACGGCGAGGCCGAGGAGGGCGTCGTCGGTGACGTCGATGCGGCGGTGCGCCGATCGACCGCAGCGGTGCAGCAGGCGGTGGCCCGCCGGCGGGTCGACCTGGCCGAGGCGCAAGCGGCGCTGGCGGACTGCCTGAGCCAGCCGGACGCCAGCTGTGCGGTGGAGTCCCAGGCGGTCGATCGGGCGCGCGGCCGGCTCGAGCAGGCCGTCCGGGCCCAGGAGATGGTGGCGGCGGCGGCCGCCCGCTTCCAGCCGGCCCGATCCCGGCACGTGACGGTGGTCCAGCAGCTGGTCCAGCAGGGCCGGCTCCACCTGCGGCGCAACCAGTCCGACATCGAGGCCTACCTGCAGTCCTCGTCGTCCGGCGGTGCCGGGGGTTTCGCCGCCGCGGGCGGCGGGTCCGCCTCGACCTCGGCCGGTGCGGCGCCGTCGGCCGGAGGTGCCGCGGGGTTGGCCGTGCCCGCCGGATTCCCCGGGGGGTGGGCGATGGTGCCGTTGGATCGGATCGACGTGTCGGCCAGCACGGTCAGCGGCCCGGAGAGCTTCGGCAAGGGCTACTCCCCGGAGGACCTGTCCTGGGCCTTCGAGGCGTTGCACGAGGTGGTCATGCCGGCCCTGGCGCTGGGTAAGGACGGCGACTACTTCGCCGCCCGCGATGCACGGGAGAATCGTTCCGGGACAAGGAGTTACCACATGACGTGGTCCCAGTTCTTCGGCCCGTCGGATGCCATCCGGTTGGAGCGCGGGGACGACGGCCGGTTCCGGATCACCAACGGCCAGCACCGGATCTGGGTGGCCGGCCGGCGCGGGGAATCCGGTGTGCCGGCCCGGGTGGACCTGTGAGCACGGTCGCGGCCGCGCTGGCGACCCATCAGCGGGCCTCCGCCGATCGGGACCGGGCCAGGGCGGCGATGGGGACCGCATGGCGCGACGCGGCCGCCCGTATCGTCGACGCCAGATTTCTCGACCCGTTGACCGGGCAGGACCGGGACTTCGCCGCGGCCCTGACCGACCTGGCCGACCAACTCGACCGGGCCGAACGTCTGGTTCAGGACTAGCGAACGGAGAGCACCATGGCGGGAGCCAACACCGATCCGAAGGATCTGCGGCGATTGGCCAGTGAGATCCAACGGGCGCAGACCGACATCAGCAGCGCGATCAAGCGTGTGCGGTCCACGCTGAACTCAGCCCGCTGGGACGATCCCGTGCGCCGCAAGTTCGAGGGTCAGCTGGCCGAGATGGAGACGGCCCTCAAGCGTTTCGAGTCGACGGCGCAGGAGTCGAACCGCTACCTGGTCAGCAAGGCCGGCCAGTTGGAGGCATTCCTGCGGGCGTGACGGCCGGGGCCGCCGCCCGCGCCGAGGGAACCCCGTGGGGCGCGGGGCCCCCCCGCCCCCCCCCGGTCCTGGG
>NZ_JBMDXT010000035.1:0-19317 GCF_048594475.1 Nakamurella sp.
AGTGGTCGTGGGCTGTGTCACCGTCGCGCCTCCCCGGTCGGCCTGCCGGGCTCGATGATCCCTCACGGGCATGCCGGCACCGGCCCGGGTCGGCCGGGACGGCGGAAAATCGTCCGGGTGGGAGCAGGCCGGATCAGGCCGTGACCGCCACGCCGTGCCGGACGACCCGATCGGTCAACGGCATGCCGATCTGGTGCACCAGCGCGAGGTGGCTGGGCGCGTCCAGCACGTGCAGGTCGGCCCGGGCGCCGGGTGCGAGGTGGCCGACGTCGGGCCGGCGCAAGGCGGCCGCTCCCCCGGCCGTCGCGGCCAGCACCGCCACGGCCGGGGTCAGCCCCCAGCTGCGCACCGCCAGGGCGACCACCAGGTTCATCGACGAGCTGCCGCAGGACACCGGGTTGCAGTCCGAGGCCAGCGCCACGACGGCGCCGGCGTCGAGCAGGGCCCGGCCGGGCGCGGGCGGCCGGCCGGTCGCCAGGTCCGCCACCGGCAGCAGGGTGGCCACCGTGGTCGAGCCGGCCAGCTGATCGACATCGGCGGCACTCAGGCCCGTGCAGTGCGCCACCGCCGCGGCTCCGACGTCGACGGCCATCCGAACCCCGGCACCCGGGTCCGGCGGGTCCGCGCGCACCCGCAGCCCGAGCCCCTTGCGCTGCCCGGCGGCCAGCACCCGCCGGCTCTGCGCCTCGTCGAAAGCGGTTCCCCCGCAGCAGACGTCGATCCAGCCGACCGAGCCGTCGACCGCGTCCAGCATGGGGCCGCAGACCAGGTCGACGTACCCGTCCGGATCCTCGTGGTTCTCCTGGGGCACCAGATGCGCCCCCAGGAAGGCGATCTCCTCGAATCCGGCGGCCGCCGCGGTCAGCGCGGCCCGGCGTTCGTCGAGCGCGGTCAGGCCGAAGCCGGTGGCCGTCGCCGCGCAGGTCGTGCCGCCCAGCAACATCCGGGCCCGCTGCCGGCGCGCCTGCGCCAGCAGCGCCGCGTCGTCGGCGGCCCGGGTCGCGGCCACGGTCGACGGCGCGTCGGGCTGCGGGCCCCGGCCCGGGTCGAGCCCGTGCACCACCTGGGTGTGCGAGTCGACCCACCCGGGGAGCACCGCCCGGCCGCCCAGGTCGACCGACCGGTCGGCCGCGGGCGCGGCCGACCGCGGCCCGACCCAGACCACCCATCCGTCCTCGATGACCAGGGCGGCGTCGTCGATCAGCCCGATGGGAGCCGGCCCGAGAGCCGGGTCATTCGTCACCAGCTCCGAGATGCCCTGCAGCAGGGTTGATGTCGCCAACGAGGGTCTCCAGTACGTCCGCCAGTGCCCGCACCCCCGCGACGCAGTCGGCCGCGTCGGCGTGCTCATCCGGAGCATGGGATACCCCGGACGGATTGCGGACAAACAGCATGGCCGTCGGCACGTGAGCGGCGAACACCCCGGCGTCGTGCCCGGCGGCCGTCGGGACGACGGGGGCACCCAGCCGTCCGGACAGCTCCAGACCGAGACCGGGATCGAACGTCACCCGGTCCGACATCGACTCGCGCTGCACCATCACGGTGCAGCCCTCGGCCGCGGCCTCGGCCCGGACGTCGGCCACGATCGCGTCGACCACCGCCGCGGTGACGGTCGCGTCGGTGTGCCGGACGTCCAGCCACAGCGAGACCGAGGAGGCGATCACGTTGGTGCCCCCGGGCACGGGCGTGATCCGGCCGACCGTGGCGACGGCCCCCGGGTGGGTGGCCAGCACGCGGCGCGCCGCCAGCACCGCGGCGGCGGCCGGGATCATCGGGTCGGCCCGGTCGGCCGGCGCCGTCGTGCCGGCGTGGTTGCCCTGGCCGGTCACCGTCAGCCGCCACCGGCCGTGGGCGACGATCTCCGAGGCCACCCCGACCACCGCGGCCGGGTCCACCGCCCGCAGCAGCCGGCCCTGCTCGATGTGCAGCTCGACCATGGTGCCGACGGTGGCCAGCCGGGCCGGGTCCGGGCCGAGCCCGGCCGGGTCCAGGCCGATCCGGCGGGCCGCGTCGGCCACCGAGACCCCGTCGGCGTCGTGCAGCCGCCGCACGTGGTCGGCGTCCACCGCGCCGGTGAGCAGCCGCGATCCCAGGCAGGGCAATCCGAACCGGCCGCCCTCCTCCTCGGCGAAGCATGCCAGCGCGATCGGCCGGGCCGGGGTCAGGCCACGCAGCCGCAACTCGTCGACGGCGAGCAGGGCCGAGACCACCCCCAGGGGCCCGTCGAACGCGCCCCCGCCGGGCACCGAGTCCAGGTGCGAACCGGTCACCACCGCACCCGGCGCGGGTTCACCCCACCAGGCCCACAGGTTGCCGTTGCGGTCGGTCTCGACGTCCAGCCCGCGTCGGGTGGCCTGCTCGGTGAACCAGTCCCGCAGCTGCATCTCGGCATCGTCGAACGCATGCCGCGAATATCCACCGCGCAGGTGGTCGCGGCCGACCCCGGCCAGGTCCGACCAGGCGCCGACGAAACGGCCGGTGTCTCCGGGCGAAGGGCCGAGTCTCACGGGTCAACTCCCGGCTGTGCGTCCCGACGGCTGGTGGATCCGGCCTGCGGACAACAGTGCTACCACGGCCTCGATCTCGGGCGCCAGATGACGGTCCGGTCCGGGCCCGGGGACGGCCGTTCGGATGACGTCCCGCACCGCCCCGGTCACCGGTCCCGGGGCCAACGGCGCCCGCAGGTCCAGCGCGCGGGCCGCGGCCAGCAGCTCGATGGCGATCACCCGGCGCAGCCCGTCGACCGCCCGCCGCAGCTTGCGCGCGGCGTGCCAGCCCATGGAGACGTGGTCCTCCTGCATGGCCGAGGACGGGATCGAGTCCACCGACGCCGGGACCGCGAGCCGCTTGAGCTCCGAGACGATGCCGGCCTGGGTGTACTGGGCGATCATCAGCCCGGAATCCACGCCGACCTCGTGGGCCAGGAACGGCGGCAGGCCGTGCGACCTGGTCCGATCCAGCATCCGGTCCGTGCGCCGCTCGGAGATGGAGGCGACGTCGGCCACCGAGATGGCCAGGAAGTCCAGGACGGCGGCGACCGGGGCCCCGTGGAAGTTGCCGTTGGACTCGACCCGGCCGTCCGGCAGCACCACCGGGTTGTCGATGGACGAGGCCAGCTCCCGGTCGGCGATCAGCGCGGCGTAGCCGGCGGTGTCCCTCGCGGTGCCGTGCACGGCCGGGGAGCAGCGCAGCGAGTACGCGTCCTGCACCCGGGTGTCCTCGGGCCCGGCGTGCGAGGCCACGATCGGCGACCCGGCCAGCGCCGCGGCGATGCGCGCCGCGCTCGCCGCCTGCCCGACCTGGGGCCGGAGTTGCTGCAGGTCGGCCGCGAACACCCGGTCGGTGCCCAGCAGCGCCTCGACCGACATGGCCGCGGCGAGGTCGGCCGCCTCCAGCAGCCCGGTGATGTCGTGGAGCGCGAGCACCAGCATCCCGAGCATGCCGTCGGTGCCGTTGATCAGGGCCAGCCCCTCCTTCTCGGCCAGCGTGACGGGGGTCAGGCCGGCCGCGGCCAGGGCATCGCCGGCCGGACGCCGGGTCCCTCCGGCGTCCAGCACCTCGCCCTCCCCGATCAGGCAGAGCGCGACGGCGGACAGCGGGGCCAGATCCCCGGAGCAGCCGAGCGAGCCGTACTCGGGCACCACGGGGGTGATGCCGGCCGACAGGACGGCGGCCAGCAGCGCGGCGGTGGCCGGGCGGATGCCGGTCCGGCCGCGGGCCAGCGTGGCCAGCCGCAGCAGCATCAACCCCCGCACCACCTCGCGCTCGACCGGCTCACCGCTGCCCGCCGCGTGGGACCGGACCAGCGAGCGCTGCAGCGCGGTCCGCCGGGACGGCGGGATGGAGGTGGTGGCCAGTGCCCCGAAGCCGGTGGAGACGCCGTAGTGGGGATGGGCGTCGCCGGCCAGGGTGTCGACGACCGCCCGGCTGGCGGCCATCCCGGCCAGGGCGTCGGGGCCGAGGATCACGGGGCGGCCGTCCCGGGCCACGGCGACGACGTCGGCCTGGGTGAGCGGCTGGGTTCCGATCTGCAAGGGGCTGGTCACGGACCCATTGGACGACGCCCGCCGGACCCGGGGAAACCGGGCGGGGCGCAGAACTGTCCGGTATACCGGACAGCATGACCAGCGACGGGCCGGCCCCCGCCCTGCGCCGGGGACTGGCGGTCCTCCAGCTGCTGGCGTCCCGGGCCGCGCCGGTCTCGGCGGCCGCGATCGCCCGCGATCTCGGCCTGCCCCGGTCGACCACCTACGAGCTGCTCACCGAGCTGGCCGCGGCCGGGTTCGCCGCCCACCTGCCCGGCGAGCGCCGGTGGGGCCTGGGGCTGGCCGCGTTCGAGATCGGCAGCGCCTACCTGCGGGCGCAGCCGTTGGAGCGGGTCGGCCGGCCCGTACTGGGCCGGCTCAGCGGCGCCACCGGCGGGACCGCCCATCTGGGCGTGCTGCACGGCAACGAGACCCTCTACCTGGCCAAGGAGAAGTCGGGGCGGACGCCGACCCTGGTCACGGACGTAGGCGTGCGCCTGCCGGCCGCGCTCACCGCGACCGGGCTGTCGATCCTGGCGCACCTGCCACCCGGGCAGGTCCGGGCGCTGTTCCCGGACGCTGCCGCCTTCGTCGACCGCACCGGGCGCGGCCCGGCCACCCTGCCCGAGCTGCGCCGCGACCTGACCCGGACCCGGCGGCAGGGCTGGGCGGTCGAGGATGGCCGGATCTCCGCCGGCGCAGCCTCCGTCGCCGCCGCCGTGTTCGACCACAACCGGCTGCCGATCGCCGCGATCGGCGTCACCGTCGGGCATCGCTGTGCGGCTGAGCCGGAGGAGGCCTGTCCGGAACCGTTCGCGGACCTGGCCCCGGCCATCCGGGCGGCGGCCCGGGAGGTGACCGTCGCCATCGGCGGGCGCGGGCCGGACTGAAGGACGACGCCGGCCGCCGACCGGCACCGCCCTGCGCTGATCAAGAGCCCACCCGCGCCGAGCTGCGCCGCCCTGCGCTGATCCAAGGCCCACCTGCGCCAAGCTGCGCTGATCAAGAGCCCACCCGCGCCGAGCTGCGCTGATCAAAGACCCACCCGCGCCAAGCTGCGCTGATCAAGAGCCCGCTAAATCGGGCATAACGCCCCCAGTTTCGGGTCTTTGATCAGCGCACCCGGGTCGCAACGGCGGGCCCGCATGACCACCGCGGGCCCGCATCACCACCGCGGGCCCGGATCACAACGACAGGCCCGGACCGAGGCGCAAGCCGGCAGAGTCGGGTGCGGACCGAGAAGCTGAGCCCGCGGCCCCCGCCCCGATGATGGGGGGCGAGGGCCGCGAGTGGACCGGGACCGATGGTGGGGCCCCGGTGGTCTGTGGGCCGGTCCTACCGGGGGCAGACGCCCTCGGCGGTCGCGGCGGCCATGACCGCGTCGGCGACCATCCGCGCCAGGCCCGGGGTGAATGGGTCCGGCACGATGTGCCCGGCGTCGGCCCGCCCGGGCACGGCGGCGCAGATCGCTCCGGCCGCGGCCACCTTCATGCCCTCGGTGATCCGGCTGGCTCCGCAGTCCAGGGCCCCCAGGAAGATCCCGGGGAAGGCGAGCACGTTGTTGATCTGGTTGGCGAAGTCGCTGCGTCCGGTGGCCACGACCGCCGCCCCGTTGGCCCGCGCGTCGTCGGGATGGATCTCGGGGGTGGGGTTGGCGAGGGCGAAGATGATCGGCTGCGGGCCCATGGTGCGCACGAGGGCCGGGTCGACCGACCCGCCCGAGACGCCGATGAACACGTCCGCCCCGGCCATCGCCACGGACAGGTCGCCCTCGAGGCCGCGCGGGTTGGTCGCCGCCGCCATCTGCTCCTTGACCGCGTGCATGCCCGACCGGCCGGCGGACAGGATCCCCTTGGAGTCGACGACCACCAGGTCGCGGACCCCGGCGGCGAGCAGGATCTTGGCGCAGGCGATGCCGGCCGCACCCGCCCCGGACACGACCACCCGCAGGTCGACCATGACCCGCTGGATCACCGAGGCCGCGTTCATCAGGGCGGCCAGCACGACCACGGCGGTGCCGTGCTGGTCGTCGTGCATCACCGGGATGTCCAGCGCCTCGACCAGCCGCTCCTCGACCTCGAAGCAGCGGGGGGCGGAGATGTCCTCGAGGTTGATCGCGCCGAACGAGGGCGCCATGGCCGTGACCGCGGCCACGATCTCGTCGGTGTCCTTGGTGCCGAGCACGATCGGCACGGAGTCCAGCCCGGCGAACGAGCGCATCAGTGCGGACTTGCCCTCCATCCCCGGCAGCGAGGCCTTCGGACCGATGTCGCCCTGCCCGAGCACGGCGGTGCCGTCGGAGATCACCGCGACCACCCGGGACGCCCAGGTGTACTCCCGGGCCGCCGCGGGGTCGCGGGCGATGAGGCTGGAGACCCCGGCCACGCCGGGGGTGTACATCATCGACAGGTCGCGCTTGTCGACCAGTGGCGACCGCAGCTCGACGGACAGCTTGCCGCCGCGGTGGGCGTCGAGCACGTCCTGCTCGGTGAAGCCGGGGCGCGGCGCCGGCGGCGGCGGGGTCATCTGAGTGGGCAGCGTGGTGTCCGGACAGTCGAGGGTCGTGAGCATGGTCGGGTCTCCGAGGGCGAGCAGGCGACATCCGCAGGCGCGGACGTGAGGAATGCCGGTCCCGGTCAGCGAGCGCGCGGTGGGCGCTGGCGAACTGCCGGACCGGATGGGCCTGGTCGGTCCATCGAAAAGGTCTTGCGGTGGCACGGGGGTGGTGCGGGTCGAGCTGAGGGTTTACCCATCATGCACCACCGACGGCTCAACACCCAACCCCGGCGTGTCGCCGGGCTCAGACCAGGCCCAGGCCCCGCGCGATGCCGTCGATCCGGCCCGCCAGCGCCAGGTCCTGCTCGGTCACCCCGCCCGCGCTGTGCGTGGACAGCACGAACAGCACGTCCCGCCAGCGGATGTCGATGTCGGGATGGTGGTCGGCCTCCTCGGCCGCCACCGCAACGGCGTCCACCAGTGCGATGGCGGTCGGGAAGTCGGGTGCAGTGTACCGGCAGCGGATGTCGTTCGGGTCCCCGCCCCACCCGGGCAGGTCGGCCACGCCCCGGTCGATGTCGGCGGCAGTGAGCAGCGTCATCCCGTCACGGTAGTTGGCCGAGCGCGCGAGGCCACCATCAAGCACCGCCGGGGGTGTCCTGAGGAAGTGGGGAGACGCAGGAGACTCAGTTCCTCAGGACACCCGCGGTTGGCCGAGCGCGCGAGGCCACCATCAAGCACCGCCCGTTGGCCGAGCGCGCAAGGCCACCATCGCGCACCGCCCGGACCGGACCGGACCGGTCGGACGGCGCGCCGGCCCCCGACCCGTCCTGGCTAGGATCGCCGACCATGAAGGTTCGTGAGCTCCTCGTACCGGGGGCGTTCGAGTTCACCCCGATCCAGCACAAGGACGGCCGGGGGGTCTTCCTGGAGTGGTTCAAGGTGGAGCGGCTGGCCGAGGCCGTCGGGCACCCGTTGACCCTGGCCCAGGCCAACCTGTCGGTATCCGCCGCCGGGACGCTGCGCGGGGTCCACTTCGCCGACGTGCCGCCCGGCCAGGCCAAGTACGTCACCTGCCCCCGCGGGGCGGTCATCGACTTCGTCGTCGACATCCGGGTCGGCTCGCCCACCTTCGGCGTGTGCGACGCGGTTCGCCTGGACTCCGTCGACCGCCGGGCGGTGTACCTGAGCGAGGGCCTGGGGCACGCGTTCGTCGCCCTGGAGGACGATTCGACGCTGACCTACCTGTGCTCCACCGGCTACTCCCCCGGCCGCGAGCACGGCATCAACCCGCTGGACCCGGCGCTGGGCCTGCCGCTGCCCGACGGGGTCGACTTCCTGCTCTCCGACAAGGACAAGGCGGCCCCCACCCTGGCCGAGGCCGCCGACCAGGGGCTGCTCCCCGACTGGCAGTCCTGCCGGGACTGGGTGCAGAGTCTGCAGGCATGAGCGGGGCCGGCGAGGCGACCGGGCCCGCGAGGCGACCGCGAAAGGCGGCGGCATGAGCGGCATGAACCGAATCGCGCTGGTCCGGCACGGGCAGACGGCGTGGAGCAAGGCGGGTCAGCACACGTCGACCACCGACATCGATCTGACCGACGAGGGCGTGCACCAGGCCATGACGGTCCCCCAGTTGCTGTGGGGCCTGGAACTGGCGCCCAAGACGGTGTGGAGCAGCCCGCGGTTGCGGGCGCGGCGGACGGCCGAGCTGGCCGGCCTGCACATCGACGAGGTGCTGGACGATCTGGCCGAATGGGACTACGGACAGTACGAGGGCATCACCAGCAAGCAGATCCACCGGACGAATCCGGGCTGGTCGATCTTCAAGGACGGCGCGCCGGGCGGGGAGTCGCCGCACGACGTCGCCGTCCGCGCCGACCGGGTGCTGGCCGCGGCCCGGGAGAAGCTGACCGACGGCGACGTCGCGCTGTTCTGCCACGGTCATTTCTCCCGCGTCCTGGCCATGCGGTGGGTCCGGCTGGACGTGGCCAACGGCGGGCTGATCCTGATGAATCCGGCCGCGGTGACGGTGCTGGGCACCTACCACGACGAGCCGTGCATCGAGCACGCGAACATCATCCCGTTCCGTTCCCCCCAGGTCGGGGTGTGACGGGTGGCGCCGGATCGGGCGGTGGCGTGACCGTCGATCGGCGGATCCGGCCGATCACCCCGGCCGACGTGCCCGCGGTCGTCGGCATGGTGTTCGACCTGGCGGTCTACGAGAAGGCGCCGGAGCTGTGCCACCTGACCGACGAGCAACTGCACGCCGCCCTGTTCGGGCCGGCCCCGGCGTTGTTCGGCCTGGTCGCGGAGAGCGAGCCGGGGCGGGTCGGTGGGTTCGCGCTCTGGTTCCTGAACTTCTCCACCTGGGAGGGCGTGCACGGCATCTACCTGGAGGACCTGTACGTGCGGCCCGAGCTGCGCGGCTCGGGGCTGGGCAAGGCCCTGCTCGTCCGGCTGGCGCAGATCGCGGTGGAGCGGGGCTACGCCCGGGTCGAGTGGTCGGTGCTGGACTGGAACACCCCGTCCATCGACTTCTACCGCGGGCTGGGCGCGGTGTCGATGGACGAGTGGACGACGTTCCGGCTCACCGGTCCGGCCCTGCGAACGGCAGCGGGAACCGGCTGATCCAGGCGTTGGCCGGGCGGCTGAGCAGCAGCGCCGCGCCCGCCCCGCCGACCACGACCAGCAGCGGGCCCCAGACGTACTGACCGCTGGGGGCGATCAGCCACACCCCGATGGCGAAGACGACCACCTGGGCGACCAGGCTCGGGGTGCGCGCCCAGCGCCGGCCGCGCAGCAGCCCGGTGGCGCAGAACGCCAGGGCCGCGGCCAGCACCAGGTAGTAGGCGAGCTGGGCCAGCGTGCGGCCGACGGCCAGGCCTTCGGACAGCCCGGAGACGAGGTTGGTGCCGGCCAGCACGACCAGGCCGGCGGCCTCGAGCAGCACCAGGCCGGCCGCGATCACCACGGGCCGCGGCGGCGGGATGCTGATCGGCGGGGGGTCGGGCTCGGCGGTCATGGCGAGGTCACGGGCCCCGACAATACCCACGTAGGCTCCCGGTCGATGCGCGCACTCCTGATCGTCAACCCGCACGCCACCTCCACCACCGAGCGGCGGCGGGACCTGCTCGCGCACGCCCTGTCGGGCGAGGTCTCGCTCAAGGTCGCCCGCACCGAGAGCCGGGGGCACGCGGCCGACCTGGCCGCCGCCGCGGCCGACAGCGGGGTCGACGTGGTCGTGGTGCACGGCGGCGACGGCACCGTCAACGAGGTCGCGAACGGGCTCATGTACCGCGGCGTGCGACCGGACGTGCCGATGCTGGCGGTCGTGCCCGGCGGGTCCACCAACGTGTTCGCCCGCGCCATGGGCATCGACCCGGATCCGACGGTGGCCACCGAGCAGATCATCGAGGCGCTGGCCGCCCACCGGGTGCGGACGGTGTCGCTGGGCCGGGCGGACGATCGCTACTTCACGTTCAATGCCGGGCTCGGGCTGGACGCCGAGACGGTCCGCGCGGTAGAGAAGCGGCGGGCCAAGGGCAAGACGATCTCCAACGCGATGCACGTGCG
Organism: Nakamurella sp.; assembly: GCF_048594475.1. Taxonomy (NCBI): domain Bacteria; kingdom Bacillati; phylum Actinomycetota; class Actinomycetes; order Nakamurellales; family Nakamurellaceae; genus Nakamurella; species Nakamurella sp. The sequence goes on from NZ_JBMDXT010000035.1 coordinate 10,095, forward strand.
GGACGCGGTGCTGCAGTTCCTGCGGGCCCACGGCAAGCCGCCGCGGATGACCCTCGAACTGCCGGGTCGGGAGATCGTGGACGACGCGCACCTGGTCTTCGTGTCCAACGTCGACCCGTGGACCTATCTGGGCAAGAAGCCCATCCGCACCAATCCGGACACCTCGCCGACCGGCGGCCTGGGGATTTTCGCGCTGACCAGCCTGGCCCTGCCGTCCGCGATCCGGGCCTCCACGGCCATCGTCACGGGCCGCCTGAGCGGCGGCCGGCACCTCGTTCGCGCAGATGACGAGCCCTGGGCGACCGTGCGGTGCCGCGAACCCGTCGCCTTCCAAGTCGATGGAGACTACCTGGGCGAAAGGTCCGAAGTCGAATTCACCTCTGTTCCTCGGGCGCTGCGGTTAGTAGTCTGAGCGCCGACCTCCGGCCCGACGACGCGCCGAGGTCCTCGTCACCAACCCTGGTCTGAATCGTGACGACCAGGCATCATGGTGTGCGGGCCCGCCGCTGGAAACGATCTTCACGTGACCTCGGTAACCCTGGCGTGACAAAACCTTGACACGAACGTCCCATGTGAAACCATTCACAAGCAGGTCGTGCGGGGGCGATGACGCCGCCCACGACCGCATTGGATACCGGTCGGATCCCACCCGATCCGGCGCAGCACCCGAGGAGTACACCCATGGACTGGCGTCACCGCGCGATCTGCCGCGACGAAGACCCCGAGCTGTTCTTTCCCGTCGGAAACTCCGGCCCGGCCCTGCTGCAGATCGCCGAGGCGAAGGCGGTGTGCCAGCGCTGCCCGGTCACCAGCGAGTGCCTGGCCTGGGCGTTGGAGACCGGCCAGGACGCCGGCGTCTGGGGCGCCATGAGCGAGGACGAGCGCCGGTCGCTCAAGCGTCGCCGCGCCCGAGCCCGCGCCCGGAGCATGTGACCCGCGTCTGACGCACCGTCCGGACCGGGCCGCGCGCCGGTCCGGACCGTCCGACCGGACCGGCTCACCCGGCCCGCCGACCGAGGCCCAGCCGCCTCCGGACCCCGACCACGAAGCCCCGGGCGGGGACGGCACCCATCCGGGTCCTTCCCCGCCACCGGGCCGGTCACTTGCTGCGGCCGCGCAGCGGAAACGTCATGTGCACGTAGGTCCCCTGCCCGTCGGCGGCCTCGACCGATCCCATCTCGATCGTGCCGAGCAACTCGGCCTCCACCAGCGTGCGCACGATCTGCAACCCCAGACCCTTGGCCTGCTCGATCGCGAACCCGGGGGGCAGGCCGACACCGTTGTCGCTGACAACGATGTCCAGCTCCTTGGCCGACCGCTCCACCTGGATGGTCACCTGGGCCCCGCCGTCCGGACCGGGGTCCTCCGGGCCGCCGTCGAAGGCGTGCTGCAGCGCGTTCTGCACCACCTCGGCCAGCACCATCACCAGCGGGGTGGCCAGTTCCGCCCCGAGGACCCCGAGCGAGCCGACCCGGCGCACCCGCGCCGACGTCTCGGCGGCGGCCACGTCGGAGATCATCGGCACCAGCCGGTCCACGATCTGATCGAGGTCGACCCGGTCGTCGGGCGAGGTCGACAGCGTCTCGTGCACCATCGCGATCGAGGCCACCCGGCGCACCGACTCCCCCAGCGCCTGCCGCACGGACGGGTCCGCCGACCGCCGCGCCTGCATGCGCAGCAGCGCGGCGACGGTCTGCAGGTTGTTCTTCACCCGGTGGTGGATCTCCCGGATGGTCGCGTCCTTGCTGAGCAGCGCCCGGTCCCGCCGGCGCACCTCCGTCACGTCCCGGACCAGCACCAGCGCGCCGGACGCCCGGCCGTGCGGCCGCAGCGGCAGCGCCCGGAACAGGACGGTGGCCGCCCGCGCCTCGACCTCCATCCGCAGGCCGGGCCGGCCGGCGACCGCGTCGGCGATCCGCTTGGCCAGCTCGGCCGCGTCGAACGGGTCGTCCACCAGGCCCCGGGTGAGCTGGGCCAGCGACTGGCCGATCATCTCGCCGTTGTAGGCCAGCCGGTGGTAGGCCGACAGTGCGTTCGGGCTGACGTACACGACGTTGCCGTCGGCGTTGAGCCGGAGCAGGCCGTCGCCGGCCCGCGGACCGGTGTGCAACTCGGCCGGCCGCCCGGGCGGCGGGAAGGTGCCGTCACAGACCATCTGGAACAGGTCGTCGGCGGCATCGACGTACGCGGTCTCCAGCAGGCTGCCCTCGCGGCCGACCAGGCTGCTGGTGTCGCGCTCGATGACCGCGACGACCTCGCCCTCGTGCCGCACCGGGATGGCCTGGCGGCGGATCCAGCTCTTGGGTGCCTCGACCGGCGGCTCGTCGGAGACGACCCGCTCCTCCTCCCAGGCGCGGCGTAGCAGCGGGAAGTCGGGCAGCGCGACGACGGCCTTGACCCGGTCGTCGATGAAGGCCGTCACCCCGGTGGTCGGCCGGGCCTGCGCAGCGCAGATCAACCGGCCGGGCTCGCTGGGTACCCAGAGCAGCAGGTCCGAGAAGGACAGGTCGGCCAGCAGCTGCCATTCGGAGACGACCGCCTGGAGATGGGCGACCGCCGCGCCGGAGAGGCTGGAGAAGTCGGCCAGGACGTCGGAAAGCGTCGACATGGATCGGGTGCGGCTCAGGAGATCTCGGCGATCAGGTCGCCCTCCTGGACCAGCCCGCCCTCCTGGACGGCCAGGGTCGCGACGGTCCCGTCGACTTCGGCGATCACCGGGATCTCCATCTTCATCGACTCCAGGATCACCAGGGTGTCCCCCTCGGCGACCGAATCACCCTCCGCGACCAACACCTTCCAGACGTTGGCCACCATCTCGGCCCGGACTTCCTCGGCCATCCGCTTCCCTCCACCAGGCGTCGGCACCCCCTGCGGCGGTGCGGGCACCCATCCTTTCATCCCGGGGCGGTCCGTCGGTCCGGCCCGTCCCGCCGAGCCGGCCAGCCCGGTCCTCGTCCGGATCGTGGCAAGATGGCCCGGGCAATCGGCAGAAAGTGAGGTCACCATGAGCAAGCGCGGACGCAAGAAGAAGGCTCGTCGCAAGAGCGGCGCCAACCACGGCAAGCGGCCCAACTCCTGAGCCGGGGACCGGCCCGCGGGTTACTCCCCGCGGGTCACCCGCACCGTCGTGACCGTCACCTGCAGGCTGGCCACCACCCGCTGCCGCAGGTGATCGGGGGCGCGATCGCCCCCACACTTGCGGTGGAGCAGCTCCTTGAGCTTGCGCTCCAGTCCCGCCTCTTCCAGGCAGGGTGAGCATTCGTCGAGGTGCTGCTGCACCTTGGCCCGGTTGTCCGGGTCCATCTCGTCGTCGAGGAACTTCCAGACGTCCCGGAGCACCTCCGAGCAGCGGGACTCGGAATCGGCCCGTTCGGCCGGGTCACCGCACGCCATCGTCGTGACCGTCCTCTCGTCCGTTGGTCCGCAGGAAGCCGCGTTCGGTCGCGTAGTCCGTCAGCAGGTCCCGGAGCTGGCGCCGCCCCCGGTGCAGCCGCGACATCACCGTGCCCAGCGGCGTGCCCATGATCTCGGCGATCTCCTTGTACGAGAACCCCTCGACGTCGGCCAGGTAGACGGCCAGCCGGAAGTCCTCGGGCAGCTCCTGCAGAGCCTCCTTGACGTCCGAATCGGGCAACCGGTCCAGCGCGTCCATCTCGGCCGACCGCAGGCCGGTCGAGGTGTGCGACTCGGCCGACGCCAGCTGCCAGTCGGTGATCTCGTCGGTGGCCGTGACCGCCGGCTGCCGCTGCTTCTTGCGGTAGCCGTTGATGTAGGTGTTGGTCAGGATCCGGTACAGCCAGGCCCGCAGGTTGGTGCCCTGGGTGAACGAACCGAAGGCCGCGAACGCCTTGAGGTAGGTCTCCTGGACCAGGTCCTCGGCGTCGGCCGGGTTCCGGGTCATCCGCAGGGCGGCCGCGTAGAGCTGATCGATCAGCGGCATCGCCTGCTCGGTGAACCGCTGGCCCAGGTCGTCGTCCACCGAGGTGGTCATGCCGGTCACCTGCCTCGCGGTCGACGATGGCGGGCGACGGGCGCCGGCCACGCCGCGAGCTGCGCGACGCAGCGTCGAGGGTACCTGCCGCCCGGGACGGCTCCCGGCCGGCCGCCGGGTCGGCACCGGCCGGACCCGGGTGTCCGGGGGCGCCGGCGGGGGTGCTAGCTGCAGGATCGTCACGTTCTGCTGGAACGCCCGGCGACGGGGCGGTATTCCGGTCGGGGGCCGGTCAGGGGCCGGCCGGAACCGATCTACCAGGTCACCGGCATGGTCACGGCGCTGTAGACGATGGACGTCTGCCGGAAGTCCAGCTCGGCCATCGGCACCGCCGGCCGCATCGTCGGGAACCGGCGGGCCAGGGCCGGGAAGGCGATCCGCAGCTCGATCCGGGCCAGCTCGGCGCCGACGCACCGGTGGATGCCGTACCCGAACCCCAGGTGCGAGGTGGCCGGCCGGGTCGGGTCGAAGCGTTCCGGGTCCGGCCCCAGCGCCGGGTCGCGGTCCGCGCCCGAGAGCGAGACGAGCACCATCTGGCCGGCCGGGATCTCGACGTCACCGATCCGCACGGGGGTCCGGCTGAACCGCGGGAACGCGACCTGCACCACCGACAGGTAGCGCAGCAGCTCCTCGACGGCCAGATGCACGGTCGGCTCGTCGGCCGAGCCGAGCGCGGCGAAGTAGTCCGGGCTCTGCAGCAGGGCCAGCGCGCCCAGCGACAGCGAGGCGGCGGTGGTCTCGTGCCCGCCGGTCAGGATGCCGTCGGCCAGGCCGGCCAGTTCGCGGTCGGTCAGCTCGTCGCCGTGGTCGCGGATCAGCTGGCCGAGCAGCCCCTCGCCCGGGTCGGCCCGCTCCCGCTCGACCAGGGTGCCCAGGTACTCCAGGGATGTCCCGATGACGTCCAGCGGCGACTCGTCGCCGACCTCGAACCGGGCCGTGGACAACGCCTGGAACTCCGCCCGGTCGCCGTAGGGCACCCCGAGCAGCTCGCAGATCACCAGCGACGGGATCGGCATCGCGAAGTGTTCGACCAGGTCCGCGGGCCGGCCGGCGGCCTCGATCGCGTCCAGCTGCCCCTGGACGATCTGTTCGATCCGCGGGCGCAACCGCTGCAGCGTGCGCATGGTGAACTCCGGCGTCAGCAGCCGGCGCAGCTTGGTGTGGTAGGGCGGGTCGGTCATCCCCAGGCCGCCGGGATCCTCCGACGACTCGTTGGTCAGATTGCCGATGTCGTTGCTGAACGTGGTCGCGTCGCCGAGCACCTGCTTGGCCTCGTCGTACCCGCTGACCAACCAGGCCACGATGCCGAACGGCAGCTCCAGCTTGGCCACCGGTTCGGCCGTCCGCCGTTCCCGCAGCTCGGCGATGGGATCGAGCCCGTCGCGGGACAGCAGCAGCGGGATCGGCAGCGCTTCGGTCATGGGAGAAGCCTCGCACAGCGGTACCGAACGGACGGAAGGACCCGCGACGGCTTGGCCGTGGACCCGTCGGGGTACTGCGCGGGTACTGTCTGCCGGGAGCACATGACCCAGGCCTACCCGAAAGGGACCGCCCGTGATCAGCTTCGACTCGGTGTCCAAGGTCTATCCGGACGGCACCCACGCCGTCGAGAACCTGTCCTTGGAGATCCCCACCGGAAAGATCACCGTCTTCGTCGGGCCGTCCGGCTGCGGCAAGACCACCTCCGTCCGGATGATCAACCGGATGATCGAGCCCACCCACGGGGTCGTGGCGATCGACGGCAAGGACATCTCCACCGTGGACGCCCCGGTCCTGCGCCGGGGCATCGGCTACGTCATCCAGAACGCCGGGCTATTCCCCCACCGCACGGTGCTGGACAACGTGGCCACGGTGCCGGTGCTGCAGGGCCGGTCGCGGCGCGAGGCCCGCGCGGCCGCGGCCGAACTGCTCGACCGGGTCGGCCTGGACCGGGCACTGGCCACCCGATACCCGGCCCAGCTCTCCGGCGGGCAGCAGCAGCGGGTGGGCGTGGCCCGGGCGCTGGCCGCCGATCCACCGGTGATGCTGATGGACGAGCCGTTCTCGGCCGTCGACCCGGTGGTCCGGGCCCAGTTGCAGGACGAGTTCATCCGGCTGCAGGCCGACCTGGGTAAGACGATCGTGTTCGTCACCCACGACATCGACGAGGCGGTCAAGCTCGGCGATCGCATCGCGGTGTTCGCCGTCGGCGGCCGGCTGGCCCAGTACGCCGAACCGGCCGAGGTGCTCAGCCGGCCGGCCGACGACTTCGTCGCCGACTTCGTCGGCCGGGACCGCGGCTACCGGGCGCTGTCCTTCGTGCACGGCGCCCTGCCGGTGCACGACGAGCAGACGCTGCCGCTGGGGTCGCCGGTGCCCGCCGGGGCCGGAGCGGCCGCCGAGGGCATCTCGGCCGAGCACGGCCGCTGGATCCTGGTGGTGGACGACGGCGGCCGGCCGCGCGGCTGGCTGGACTGCGCCGCGGTGCCCGTCGGGCACGTGGTGGCCACCGACGACCTGGTGCTCGGCGGATCGCTCGCCGGTCCCGACGCCTCGCTGCGGCGCGCCCTGGACGCGGCCCTGTCGTCCCCGTCCGGCCGCGGCGTCGCGGTCGACGGCGACGGAACGGTGATCGGCACGATCGCGGCCGGCGAGGTGCTCGCCGCGATCGAGCAGGCCAGGCGGGTCTCGTGACCGGGGCGGGGCGGTGAACGGGGTGGTGGGCGGGTGAATTGGGATTGGCTGGCGCGGAACGCGGCGCAGATCTGGACCTGGACGCTCGACCACATCTGGCTGGCCGCGGCCCCGACCGTGCTCGGCCTGCTGCTGGCCCTGCCGCTGGGCGCGATCGCGAACCGGTACCGGTGGAGTTACGCGACGCTGATCACCCTGGCCGGGCTGCTGTACACCATCCCGTCGATCGCGCTGTTCGTGGTGCTGCCGGGCCTGCTCGGCACCCGCATCCTGGACCCGGTCAACGTGGTCGTGGCCCTGACGCTGTACACGCTGGCGCTGATGGTGCGGGTGGTGGCCGACGCCCTGGCGGCCGTGCCGCCGCTGGTGGTGGCCAGCGCGACGGCCATGGGCTACAAGCCGCTCCGGTCGCTGGTGACGGTGCAGCTGCCGCTGGCCGTCCCGGTGATCGGGGCCGGTCTGCGGGTGGCCGCGGTGTCCAACGTCAGCCTGGTCTCGGTGGCCGCCCTGCTGGGCATCCCCCAGCTCGGCCAGCTGTTCACCGTCGGCTTCCAGCTCGACTTCGTCACGCCGATCATCGCCGGCATCGTGCTGTGCCTGGTGCTGGCCGGCATCTTCGACGGCATCATCCAACTCGTCGTGCGGCTCAGCACCCCGTGGGCGCGGGTGGGCCGATGACCGGCGCCTGGAACTGGCTGACCGACCCGGCCAACTGGAGCGGGACGAGCGGGGTGTGGGCGCGGCTGCTCGAGCACCTCTGGTACACGATGCTGTCGCTGGCCATCGCCCTGGTCATCGCGCTGCCGCTGGGCGCGGTGATCGGGCACACCGGCCGGTTCACCGGGTTGGTCTCGGGGGTGGCCAACGCGCTCCGGGCGCTGCCCAGCCTGGGCCTGCTGATCCTGCTGGCGCTCTGGGGCCTGCACACGCTGAAGGGGAACATCGCCCTGCTGGGACCGGCGATCGCGGTGCTGGTGATCCTGGCCGTGCCGCCGATCCTGTCCAACACCTACGCCGGCATCGCCAATGTCGACCCGGCCGCGCGCGACGCGGCCCGCGGCATGGGCATGACCGGCGGGCAGGTGCTGCGCAAGGTGGAGCTGCCGGTCGCCCTTCCGCTGATCATGTCGGGCGTCCGGTCGGCGTTCCTGCAGGTGGTGGCGACGGCGACGATCGCCGCGGTGGTCGCGCTCGGCGGGTTCGGCCGGTACGTCATCGACGGGCTGGCCCAGCAGAACTACTCGATGATGGTCGCCGGCGCCTTCCTGGTCGCCCTGCTCGCCGTCATCGGCGACCGCATCCTGGCCGTGATCGGCCACTACATCGTCTCCCCCGGGCTCACCGGCCGGGCGGCGCGACGGCGCACCGCGTCGGCCACCACCGCCGACATGGTGGTGCTCAAGGGCGAGGCGGAGGCGCAGACGTGACCGGCCTCCCGACCCCCGGCTTCGCGGTCCCGTTCCGATGTCGTACCCCGGTGCGACCATCAGCCATCCCCCATCGATGAAGGAGATTCCCATGACTGCACGCACCGGCCGCCGGCGCGGCCTGTTCCGAACCGGTGGCCTGGTCGCCGCCGGCCTGGCCGCCCTGCTCACGGTGGCCGCCTGCGGCGGCGGCTCGTCCGACCCGCTCGCCACCACCTCCGCGGCCGCCTCCGGCGGGGCCTCGGCCTCCGGCTCGGCCGGCGGCGGGAAGATCGTGATCGGCTCGGCCAATTTCCCCGAGAGCGCCCTGCTGGCCAACATCTATGCCGCCGCGCTGACCAAGGCCGGCGTCGAGGCGAGCACGAACCTCAACATCGGCAGCCGCGAGGTCTACATCAAGGCCATCGAGGACGGCTCGATCAGCCTGGTCCCCGAGTACACCGGGGTGCTGCTGCAGTACTTCGACCAGCAGGCGACCGCGGTGTCCTCGGACGACGTGTACGCCGCTCTGCAGAAGGCGCTGCCGTCCACGCTGGTGGTGCTGGACAAGTCGGCCGCCGAGGACAAGGACGCCGTCGTGGTCACCAAGGCGACCGCGGAGGCCAACAACCTGACGTCGATCGCCGACCTGGCTCCGGTCGCGTCCACCTTCGTCCTGGGCGGTCCGTCCGAGTGGGAGACCCGACCCACCGGCGTGCCCGGCCTCAAGGAGAAGTACGGCCTGACCTTCAAGGAGTTCAAGGCGCTCGACGCCGGCGGGCCGCTGACGCTCAACGCCCTGACCTCCGACCAGGTCCAGGCGGGCAACATGTTCACCACCGACCCGGCGATCCCGAAGAACGACCTGGTCGTGCTGGAGGACCCGAAGAACCTGTTCGCGGCACAGAACGTGCTGCCGCTGATCCGGTCGGACGCCAACAACCCGCAGGTGACCGAGGTCCTCAACGCCGTCTCGGCCAAGCTGGACACCGCGACCCTGACCGAGCTGCTGACCAAGGTTCAGGACGAGAAGCAGGATTCGGCCCAGGTCGCGCAGGAGTGGGTGGCCGCCAATCTCGGCAGCTGATCACCCGCCGCCGGGGGGGGGGGGGCCGGGCGGGGGGGGGGCCCCCCCCCCCCCCCCCCCCCGCCC
>NZ_JBMDXT010000350.1:0-2525 GCF_048594475.1 Nakamurella sp.
GTTGCGCCACCCGACCCCCAGCGATCCCACCCCTGCGATCCCACCCCTGCGATCCGATCCTTGCGATCCCACCCAGATCCCACCCGCCCAGATCCCACCCAGCTCCGGGAGCCCACCGTGCCCGACCCCCTGCGCGTCCCCGCCCGCCCCGAGCCGTTCACCTTCGACATCGCCACGACGGCCCTGGTCGTCATCGACATGCAGCGGGACTTCCTGCTGCCCGGGGGTTTCGGCGAGACCCTCGGCAACGACGTCGCCCTGCTGCAACAGGTGGTGCCGCCGCTCGCCGAGCTGCTGGCCGCCGCCCGCGCCGCCGGGATGATGGTCATCCACACCCGGGAGGGCCACCTGCCCGACCTGTCGGACTGCCCGCCGGCCAAGCTGTCCCGCGGGGCGCCGTCCATGCGGATCGGCGACCAGGGCGCGCTCGGCCGGATCCTCATCCGCGGCGAGTACGGCCACGACATCGTCGACGAGCTCGCCCCGATCGACGGCGAGGTCGTCATCGACAAGCCCGGTAAGGGCGCGTTCTACGGCACCACCTTCGGCGACGTCCTGGTCGAGAACGGCATCACCCGGCTGATCGTCACCGGCGTCACCACGGAAGTCTGCGTGCACACCACGGTCCGGGAGGCCAACGATCGCGGGTACGAGGCCCTGGTGGTCTCGGACTGCGTCGGCTCCTACTTCCCGGAGTTCCAGCGGATCGGCCTGGAGATGATCGCCGCCCAGGGCGGGATCTTCGGCTGGGTCAGCGATTCCGCCTCGATCATCTCGGTGCTGAGCCCGGAGCCGGCGGCGCCGTCGCCGCAACCGGCCCTGGCCGGCTGACCCCACCCCGCAGGGAGAAACCGCATGAACCTCACCGGCTTCAAGAACTCGGCGTCGTCGGACGGCTCGCTCAAGCTGCCCTACTGGACCAAGGGCGAGACCAACGCCTTCTTCGGTCTCGGCTTCAACATCCTGGTCAACGTCCTGACGCTGACCGCGCTGCTGCTGTTCGTCGTGCAGATGCCCGCCAGCAGCGTGCTGGGCACGGTGCTGCCGGCGCTGGGCATCGCCATGCTCGTCGGCAACGTGTACTACACGTTCCTGGCCCGGCGGCTGGCCCGCAAGGAGAACCGGGCCGACGTCACCGCCCTGCCCTACGGGCCGAGCGTGCCGCACATGTTCATCGTCGTCTTCGTCATCATGCTGCCGATCTTCCTCAGCACGGGCGATCCCGTCCGGGCCTGGGAGGCCGGCCTGGCCTGGGCGTTCATCATCGGCGTCATCGTGCTGATCGGGGCCTTCATCGGGCCGTTCATCCGCAAGATCACCCCGCGGGCGGCGATGCTCGGCACCCTGGCCGGCATCTCGATCACCTTCATCTCGATGCGGCCGGCCGCCCAGATCTGGGACGCGGCCTGGATCGGCCTGCCGGTGCTCGGCATCATCCTGGTCGGCTTCTTCACCAACATGCGGCTGCCCGGCGGCATCCCGGTCGGCCTGGCCGCCCTGCTGGTCGGCACCGCGATCGGCTGGATCGGCGGCTACATGTCGGTGCCGGACGTGCAGGCGGCGGTCAGCCAGATCGCCATCGCCGTGCCCAGCCTGCACTTCGACCTGCTGTTCACCGGCCTGGGCAACATCGCACCGCTGCTGGCCACCGCGATCCCGCTCGGTGTTTACAACTTCGCCGAGGCGATGAGCAACGTGGAGAGCGCCGCCGCGGCCGGCGACAGCTACAACCTGCGCAGCGTGCTGCTGGCCGACGGCGCCGGCGCCATCGTCGGGTCGGCACTGGGCTCGCCGTTCCCGCCCGCCGTCTACATCGGGCACCCGGGCTGGAAGGCGGCCGGCGGGCGCGGCTCGTACTCGATGGCCAGCGGCATCCTGATCGCGGTCCTGTGCTTCCTGGGCCTGTTCGGCGTGCTCAACACCCTGCTGCCGATCCCGGCGATCGTGCCGATCCTGCTCTACATCGGCCTGCTGATCGGGGCCCAGGCCTTCCAGTCGGTGCCCAAGATCCAGGCCGCCGCGGTGGTGGCCGCGATCCTGCCCAACCTGGCGCAGTGGGGGACCGGACTGATCGACAACGCGCTCGCCGCGGCCGGCACGTCCGCCGACCAGGTCGGCGAGGCCGCGCTGACCAGCGCCGGCCTGGTCTACCACGGGATGAAGATCTTCGGGGAGGGCGCGGTGCTGGCCGGCATGGTGCTCGGCTCGATCGTCGCGTTCATCCTGATGCGCAACTTCTACTACTCGGCCGCCGCGGCCGGCGTCGGGGCCGCGCTGTCCTGGATCGGCCTGATCCACGCCGAACAGGTGCAGTGGGCCGCCCGGCCACAGGTGGCCCTTGGCTACGCGATGCTGGCGCTGGTGCTGCTCGCCTTCGCCGTGCACAAGCGCAACGAGAAGCCGCAGCCCGACCTCGATGCCGAGGTGGCGGCCGAGAGCTGACCGCCCCGGCCCCGGCCGGCCACCCCGGTTCGTCCCGCCAACGGGCGGGGCGACCCGGGGCGGCCGCGGCGCTCGGGTGGGGC
>NZ_JBMDXT010000351.1:0-1551 GCF_048594475.1 Nakamurella sp.
GATGCACGCGGTCACCCGGGCCCGGCCGTGGTTCTTCTCCCCCGATCCCGACTGCCCGCACCTGGACGAGGCGCTGGACCGGGTGCCCGAGCGGCTGGCCGGCCACGACCCGGGCGAGACGATCGCCCCGCTCAGGCCGACCATCCCGGTGATCGCGGTGACCGGCACCAACGGCAAGACCACCACCACCCGGCTGATCGCGCACCTGGTCCGGACCGGCGGCCGGATCCCGGGCTGGTCCTCCACCGACGGCATCTTCATCGACGGCGTCGAGGTGGAGTCGGGCGACTGGTCCGGGCCGGGCGGCGCGGCCCGGGTGCTGGCCGACCCGTCCGTGCAGGTGGCGGTCACCGAGACGGCCCGCGGCGGGATCCTGCTGCGCGGCGTCGGCACCGCCGTCAACGACGTTTCGGTCGTCACCAACATCAGCGCCGACCACCTGGGCCTGCTCGGCGTGCACACCCTGGAGCAGCTGGCCGAGGTCAAGTCGGTGATCGTCCGGATCACCCGGCCCGGCGGCTGGACGGTGCTCAACGCCGACGACCCGCTGGTCCGGGCGATGCGGTCGGTGTCGCGGGCCAAGCCCTGGTTCTACTCCCCCGACCCGGACAACCCCTACCTGGACGATGCCCTGGAGGCCGGCGGCCGGGCCATCACCGTGCTCGAGGGGACGATCGTCATCCTGGGCCGCGGGCACGATCCGACCGAGGTGATCGACCTGGCGCAGGTGCCGATCACGCTGGCCGGCGCCTCGACGGTGAACACGGCGAACGCGCTGGCCGCGACGGCGGCGGCGATCGCCGTCGGGGTGCCGCTGGACGCCGTCCGGGAGGGCTTGCGCACCTTCACCACCGGCGCCGAGCACAACGCCGGCCGGCTCAACGTGTACGGCCTCGACGGCACCGCCGTCGTGCTCGACCTGGCCCACAACGAGGCCTCGCTGGCGTCGCTGCTGGCGGTGGCCCGGGCGCTGACCGAGCCGGGCGGCGAGCTGGCGACCGTGCTGGGCACCGCGGGCGACCGGCCGGACGAGGCCATCCACGCGATGGGCGCGCTGGCCGCCCGGGCCGCCGACCGGCTGGTGGTCGCGGGCCGCACGCGCTACGGCCGCGGCCGACCGGCGGGCGAGATGGAGGCGATCTGGCGAGCCGGCGCGGCCGAGGCCGGCGTGGTGGACGTCGCGGAAGCGGCCGACGAACTCGGCGCACTGGTCGCCCTGCTGGACGCCGCCGACCCCCTGCCGGCCGGGTCCTGCATCGCGGTCTGCGCGCTGGAGAAGCGCGTCGAACTGGCTGCGGAGATCGGCCGGCGGGGCGGCGCCGAGATGACTCCGGAGCAGGTCGCCGACCGGGTGCGCCGCGCGGCGGGCTGATCCCCCCGGAGACCCCCGCCCCGAGACCCCGCCCGCAGGAACCCCGCCCCGCGGCCGCACCTCGCCCCCGCCGCCGCGCCGCGCGCCCGCCCTCGCGCCGCGCGAGTGTGCAGAACGGGCCCTTTCCGCCGCGACGAAGGGGCACCTTGTGCACACTCGACGGGGCGGGCCGGACGGCC
>NZ_JBMDXT010000352.1:0-7386 GCF_048594475.1 Nakamurella sp.
TTCTCGTGGGTGCCGTAGGAGGCGCCCTTGCCGTCGACGTTGTTCTTGTACATCTGGATCGGCTTGGACCCGGGCAGCGAGGCGGCCAGCCGGGCCGCCGCCTCCATCACCCGCTCCCCCGCCTTGTCGTAGAGCACCGCGTCGAGCGGGTTGGTGACCTCCGGTGCGGAGAACTCGGGGTGGGCGTGGTCGACGTACAGCCGCGCGCCGTTGGACAGGATCACGTTGGCCGCGCCGATGTCGTCGACGTCCGGTTCGGCCGCGCCGAACAGGGCCGAGAGGTCGTACCCGCGGGCGTCCCGCAGCGGCGACTCCACCTCGTAGTCCCACCGGGGCCGGCGGGCCCGCGGCGCGGCCACCGACGCCGCGTAGGCCAGGACCACCTGGGTGGAGGAGATCACCGGGTTGACCCCGGGTTCGCCGGGCACCGAGATGCCGTACTCGACCTCGGTCCCCATGATGCGCCGCACTGTCATTCCTCGAATCTAGTGAATGACCCGGACCGGTGAATCGGAGGCCGGACGGTCCGGCAGGATCGGCGGCATGGATCGCGCAGCCTCGCCCGACACCCGGGACGGGACCGGCCCCACGTCCCTGGATCTGATCCGGCGCCGGTGGCGGGCCCTGCGCGGCACCGACGCCCGACGCAAACGGTCGATCGGCGAGCTGCTGGACATCGATCGCGGCGTGATCGTGCAGACGGTGAAGGTGGCCGTCTCGGCCGGTCTGTCCTGGGCCCTGGCCCAGTGGTGGCTGGACTCGCCGGCCCCGATCTGGGCGCCCATCACCGCATCGCTGATCGCGCTGCTGACCGTGCGCGCATCGGTCCGGGACGCCGCCGAGAAGGTGCTCGCGGTCACCCTGGGCATCCTGGTGGCGATCTGGCTGGGCAGCCTGATCGGCCTCCACGCCTGGTCGATCGCGGTCATCACCGGGATCGGGTTCCTGGCCGGCAAGGTGCTGCGGCTGGGCCCGGGCGCGGCCGCGCAGATCCCCATCAACGGCCTGTTCGTGCTGGCCCTGGGCAGCGCCGGGATCGAGCAGCGCTTCCTGGACACGCTGATCGGCGCGGGCGTGGCGGTGCTGGTCAACTTCGTGGTGATCCCGCCCAACCACGTCGCCGCGGCCACCCGGTCGGTGGCCGACCTGGCCGACGGCATCGTCGACTCGATGACGGCCCTGTCCCGCGGCATCGTCCGGCCGTGGCCGAGCCGGGACGCCCTGGAGTGGCTGCTCGACGCGCGGGCCCTCGGCCGGCTCTCCGCATCCGCCGAGGCCGAGGTCCGCAAGGCCGACCAGTCGCTGTCGCTGCACCCGACCCGCGCGTCCTGGGCGGCGGCGATGGTGCGGCTGCGGCAGGCGAACGAGACGCTGCAGGTGGTGGAGCTGCAGAACCGCACGATCACCCGGACCGTGCGGGACCTGTCGGTCAAGATCGACGAGCGGGACGGCCGGCAGCTGCCGATGCCGATGGCGTCGGCCATGCTGCTGGCCACCGCGGACGCGATCGAGGCGTTCGCGCCCACCGGCCGGCGGGCGGAGAAGGACGCGCCCCTGCACGTGGTCGCCGGGCCGGCCCGGCGGGCGAGCGCGATCGCCCGGGAGCGGATCGACGCGATCAACGCCGACCTGGCCGACATGCTGGCGGCCAACCTGTCCCGGGGGGTCTTCCTGGGCACGCTGGTCGTGGAGACCGGACGCATCCTGGACGAGCTCGGCGCCGGGCTGACGGCCCTCGAGGAGTCGGCCGGGGAACGCTGACGCCCGGTGGTTCGCTGATCGAACCCGCGCCGAACCGGACATTTCGCCGCCGCGGGCCCGGCTTTGATCAGCGAACCCTGGGCGAGCGGACGGCTAGTGCCAGCTCAGGGCGGAGCGGTCCTGCCAGTAGTCGGCCGGGTCCATGGCCAGCTCCGCGACCAGGGCGGTCAGCTCGTCCGCGGCCAGCTCGACCGCGTCGGCCCGCAGGTTGGCGTGCAACTGGTCGACCCCGGCCGCGCCGAGCAGCACCCGGTCGGCCCACGGCTGCTGGGCGACCGCGGCCAGGGCGACCGCGTCCACCGTGGCCCCGTGCCGGTCCGCCGCGGCCCGCAGCGCGGCCGGCGGGTCGACGACGAGCCGGCCGTTGGCCAGCGACTCCTTGACGATGACGGTCAGCTCCCGGCGGGAGGCCTCGCGCAGCGCCGGGCCGGCCGACGGCTCCAGCAGGTTCCAGGTGGCCTGGACCGCGGAGAACAGCCGGGCCCCGTCGACGTCGATCTCCATCGCCCGCCGGATGATCTCGCCCTGCCGGGCCCCGGACGAGGAGAAGCCGATCGCCACCCCGTCGTCGCGCAGCGCCCCCAGCGCGCGCAGCAGGTCGTCGTCCTCGAACAGCGGCGAGTCCAGCGTCAGGGAGTGCACCTGGTACAGGTTGAACCGGGGCAGGCAGGCCCGGGTCAGGGCCAGCTGCTCCCGGAAATGGGCGACCGAGTGGTCCTTGACCTCGTGCACCGCGGCCTGCATGTCCCAGTCGCCGACGTACCGGTAACCCCACTTGCTGGAGACGGTCGGTGCCCGGGTGACCCAGTCCGGGTCGGCCGCGGCCCGGGCCCGCCACCAGTCGCCGACGAACTCCTCGGCCCGGCCGTAGGAGCGGGCGGTGTCGATCCAGTCGACGCCGGCGGCCACCGCGGCGTCGAGCATCACCGCGGTGTGCGCGCGGTAGGACTCGACCGACCGGTCGGCCGGCAGCTCGCCGGCGCTGCCGGTGTTGATGTACGCCGGGCGACCCAGCACCGCCGTGCCGAGCGCCCACCGGGCCCGCCGTCGACCTGACGGTCGGCGGATCCGGTGGGCGCTGGGTGTGCTGAAGATCGGGTCGACCACCCGGCCGAAACTACAGGTACTGGCCGGTGTTGGACGCGGTGTCGATGGCCCGCGAGCCCTCGGACTGCTTGCCGGAGACCAGGGTGCGGATGTAGACGATCCGCTCGCCCTTCTTGCCCGAGATCCGGGCCCAGTCGTCCGGGTTGGTGGTGTTGGGCAGGTCCTCGTTCTCGGCGAACTCGTCGGCGATGGCGTCCAGCAACTGGGACACCCGCAGGCCGTTGATCCCGGTCTCGATCCGCGACTTGATCGCCGACTTCTTGGCCCGGTCGACGATGTTCTGGATCATGGCGCCGGAGTTGAAGTCCTTGAAGTACAGGACCTCCTTGTCACCGTTGGCGTAGGTGACCTCCAGGAACCGGTTCTCGTCGGTCTCGCCGTACATCCGCTCGACGGTGTGCTGGATCATCCCGGCCAGGCACGCCGCCCGGTCGCCGCCGAACTCGGCCAGGTCCTCCGGGTGGATCGGCAGCTGGTCGACCAGGTACTTGCCGAAGATGTCGCGGGCCGCCTCGGCGTCGGGCCGCTCGATCTTGATCTTCACGTCGAGCCGGCCGGGCCGCAGGATGGCCGGGTCGATCATGTCCTCCCGGTTGGAGGCGCCGATCACGATGACGTTCTCCAGGCCCTCGACGCCGTCGATCTCGCTGAGCAGCTGGGGGACGATCGTCGTCTCGACGTCCGAGGAGACGCCGGTCCCGCGGGTGCGGAACACCGAGTCCATCTCGTCGAAGAACACGATCACCGGAGTGCCCTCGGAGGCCTTCTCCCGGGCCCGCTGGAAGATCAGCCGGATCGTCCGCTCGGTCTCGCCGACGTACTTGTTGAGCAGCTCCGGGCCCTTGATGTTGAGGAAGTAGCTGGTGACGGTCTCCTCGCCGCGCAGCGCCGCGACCTTCTTGGCCAGCGAGTTCGCCACCGCCTTGGCGATGAGCGTCTTGCCGCAGCCGGGGGGGCCGTAGAGCAGCACACCCTTGGGCGGGCGCAGCTGGTACTCGCGGAACAGGTCGGCGTGCAGGAACGGCAGCTCGACGGCGTCGCGGATCTGCTCGATCTGCCTGGTCAGCCCGCCGATGTCCTCGTAGGCGACGTCCGGCACCTCTTCGAGCACGAGGTCCTCGACCTCGGACTTGGGCACCCGCTCGTAGGCGTAGCCGGCCTTGGAGTCCACCAGCAACGAGTCGCCGGGCTTGAGCGCGAGCTCCAGCAGCGGGGCGGCCAGGTGCACCACCCGCTCCTCGTCGGCGTGCCCGACGACGAGAGCCCGATCCCCACCGAGGATCTCGCGCAGCGCGCAGACCTCGCCGATGACGTCGAACTGGGCCGCCTCGACGACCGTGAGCGCCTCGTTCAGCCGCAGCTGCTGGCCCCGCTGCAGGGTCTCGATCTCCACGCTCGGGGAGACCGCGAGCCGCATCCGGCGGCCGCCGGTGAAGACCTCGACCGTGCCCTCCGGCCCGGCGGCGACGAACACCCCGTAGCCGCTGGGCGGCTGGGCGAGGCGGTCGACCTCCTCCTTGAGCTGCAGGAGTTGCGCCCGCGCGTCGCGCAGGGTGACGACCAGCTTCTCGTTGCGCTCGGACAGCGCATTGATCCGGTTGGCCGACTCGGTGAGTTGGCGTTCCAGCGGACGGGTGTCCGTCGGGGTGATGGCCAGCCGCCGGCGCAGCTGGGCGATCTCGTCGTTGAGAACCCGAATCTGAGCGGTCAGTTGCGCTGGGGTCTGGCGGTAACCATCGGCGGGACTCGCGTCCCGGTCGGCCTCTTCCGAGGAGTCGTAGCCGGTCACAGTGCCTCCCTCATCATGGAGCTGCAAAAACAAAGCCTACCTGCGCCTTCCGCCCCGGGACCGGAACCCGGGGGGCGACGCCGGTCACGGGCCGCGCCCGCCACCACCTGCTTGACAGAGCCGCCCGCCACCCGTTCTGATGCCGGACCAGGCAGTTTCCGGCGGATCCGTGCCGTGGGGCCCGACCGCGGCCCCGTCGTCGGCGCCCCGCGGTCGTGCCCCGCGTCGCGGGATCGTTACCCGCCCGACATACCGCGACAATCCGCGGCCCGGATGCCCGGGCCGGTCACCGCCCGCTCGTGGTCGGCCGCCGCTGCGGGCGGGGCGCGGTCACCCCGGGCGCGAGCCGGCGCGCGGTGAGCAGGAACGCGGTGTGCCCGGCCATCCGGTGCTCGGGCCGGACGGCGAGGCCGACCAGGTGCCAGGGCCGGTGCAGCGTCTCCCAGGCGGACGGCTCGGTGAAGCCGCCGTGCGCCCGCAGGTCCTCGGCGATCCGCGAGAGCTGCGTGGTCGTCGGGACGTAGACGGTGAGCACGCCGCCCGGGATGAGGCAGTCGGCGACGGTCGGCAGGACGGCCCACGGTTCGAGCATGTCCAGGACGACCCGGTCGACCGGTTCCCGGTGCTCGTTGAGGTCGGCGACGGTCAGCGTCCAGTTGGCCGGCCGGCCCCCGAAGAACCGCTCGACGTTGCGGACGGCGTGGTCGGCGTGGTCCTGCCGGACCTCGTACGACACCACCCGACCCTGCTCCCCCACCGCCCGCAGCAGCGAGCAGGTCAGGGCCCCGGAACCGGCGCCGGCCTCCAGCACGGTCGCACCCGGGAAGATGTCGCCCCAGTGCACGATCTGCGCCGCGTCCTTGGGATAGATGACCGCGGCGCCCCGCGGCATGGACAGCACGTAGTCGGTCAGCAGCGGCCGCAGGGCCAGGTACGGGCTGCCGCCCGCCG
Organism: Nakamurella sp.; assembly: GCF_048594475.1. Classification (NCBI taxonomy): domain Bacteria; kingdom Bacillati; phylum Actinomycetota; class Actinomycetes; order Nakamurellales; family Nakamurellaceae; genus Nakamurella; species Nakamurella sp. The sequence goes on from NZ_JBMDXT010000352.1 coordinate 5,609, forward strand.
AGGTGACCACACACCCCTCGGGCTGACCGATCAGGCTGTCGTGGGCCAGCGCGCCGCGGTGGGTGTGGTAGGTCGCGCCCTCCTCCAGGATGACGGTGTATTTGCGGCCCTTCTGATCGGTCAACTGGACCCGATCGCCGGGGCGGAATGCGCCGGAGACGCTCACGCGGTGGGGTTCCTTCCCTGTCGGTGCGGGACGGCCAGGATGTCCGTCGCGCGGATCGCCCCGGTCGGCAGGCCGGTGTCGTCGACCAGGACGAAGATCTCGGGCCCGGGGCGGCGGGCGCGGGCGAGGACGTCGGCCGGGTCGTCGCCGGCGAACACGATCGCCTCGGGCGTGATCGGCCGGGCGGCCAGGGCGGCCAGGGCCAGCGGATCACGGCCGGCCTGGTCACGGGCCAGGCCGGCGTCCAGATTGCCGCGGGCGACCCCGTCGGCCTCGGCCAGGACGACCACACCGTGCGCGGCGGCGGCGAGCGCGGTGTGCACCGGGGCGTCGGCGGCGAGCCGGACGACCGGCCGGGCCAGCGACGGCAGCTCCGTGCCGGGCGGCCAGCCGGCCGGTCCGGTGGCCCCGGCCCCGGAGCCGGTCCGCTCGGGCCCGTCGCCGTCGGACCGCTCGGCGACCAGCCCGGCGCCGACGAACAGGGCCATCACCACCGCGATGCCGGCCGGGAGCAGGGCCGCCGCGCCGTCGGCCACGACCAGCAGCACCGCCCAGCCGAGCAGGGCGCCGACCAGCAGCAGGCCGCCCACCACGGCGGCGATGGTGCCGGCCCGCCGGCTTCCGGTCAGTCCCCACACACCGGCCCGGATCACCCGGCCACCGTCCAGCGGCAGGGCCGGCAACAGGTTGAACGCGGCGATCACCAGGTTGGACAGGGCGAGCAGCAGCAGCACCAGCCAGGTCAGCGTGTGGTCCGGCACGGGTTGCAGCACCAGCCAGCAGGCGCCGGCCAGCAGGCCGGAGACCGCCGGGCCGGCCGCGGCGACGAGTGCCTCGTCCCGGGCGCCGGCCGGCCCGGTGGCCAGCTCGCTGGCCCCGCCGAGCAGGTAGAGCCGGACCGCGACGACCTCGATGCCCAGCCACCGGGCGACCACGCAGTGCCCCAGCTCGTGAGCCAGCACGCTCACCCCGAGCAGCACCCCCAAGCCGATCGCCACCGGCACGGCCACGGCCGGGCCGGTCCCGGGCACCACCCGCCCGATGACCGGGACGCCGAGCACCGCGACGACGGCGACGGACGCGATCCAGGACGGGGTAATCACGATCCGGACGCCGGCGATCCGGCCGACCGTCCACCCCCGGACCGCCGCGAACCGCAAGCCCGGGCCCGGCCCCGACCACAGGACCGATCCGCCGACCGATCCGCCGACCGGTCCCGGCATCGATCCGATGCCCGACGACGGCCCCGGACCGGGCATCGACTCCGGCGCGACGGCGCGCGCCGGTCCGGATGCCGGTCGCAACCCGGACCCGGGCGTGGATCGGGGCTCGCGTCGGGGCGCCGGGGCAGGGCCGGATGTCACGTCCGCAGGGTAGTGGCCGCGCCGCGGCGAGTCGTACGGCCGGACTGTCGGACCGCGGTCCTACGGTGACGCCATGACGGTTGCCTCCCCCCGCTCGCTCGACCGTGACCGCCTCACCTCCCTGCTCCACGAGGAGCGGGAGCGCTTCGTGCGCGACCACCCGCGCTCGCGCGAGCACGCCGAACGCTCCGCCCGCAGCCGGTACAGCAGCGGGCACGACTTGAAATCGCTCGCCCGGGATGGGGACA
>NZ_JBMDXT010000353.1:0-7442 GCF_048594475.1 Nakamurella sp.
CGGCCGCGCCGGACCTGCCCGGGGTCCCGATCGGCGACCCGGCCGCGGCCGGAGCCGCCCCCGGCCGGGCGGTGCCCGATGTCGGCGAGGCGATCACCGCGGTGCTTGGCGCGGCGGGCCTGGGCCTGACCGTGCCGGAGGGTCCGATCGTGCCCGGCCTGACCGGGCTGCAGCTGGCCGATCCGGGAGCGCTGACCCCGGCCGCCCCCGGGGTCCTCGGGGCCGCGCCGGACGCCGGCGTCCCGGGGCCGGCCGGTCGTGACCCGGTCGGCGGCGGGTATCCCGCTTCGCTGCCGGACCTCACCGGTCCCGTCGTCGCGCGGCCGGATCACCCGGCGGGGCCGCACGGGGCGCCGTTCGAGGTGCCGGCCCTGCAGGTGCCGTTGCCCGGCGGGGAGCAGGTGCCCCCGCTGCCCGGCCTGGCGGCCCCGTCGCCCGGCGCGGGGGTGCCGGGCGGTCCGGCCGGTGATCCGTCCATCCACGCCGGTGGGCTGCCGGGCGGTCCGCCGGATGTCGGCACCGCCGGCGCGCCGCTGGGTGGGCCGTTCGGGGCCGCTCCGACCGGCCCGGTGCCCGCGTCGCCGACGTTCGCCGCGCCGGCCGGTGGCCCACCCGGCCTGCCGGTCGACGCGGCGGAGGCGACCAGCCAGGTGCCGCTCGCCGCGCCGTTCACCCCGGCCACCGGATTGACGGTGCCCACGGTCCCCGGGGTGCCTACCGGGCTTGCCGACCCGGCCGCCGGCGCAGGCCCGACCGGGTTCCCGGCGCCGTCCGCGTCCGGGGTGTCGGAGGGATCGACCGGCGTCGCCGGGCTCCCGGGGTCGACCGGGTTCGCCGGGGGTGTCCCGGACGGTGCCCTCGCAGGCAGTGCCCTCCCGAACGATGCATCGGCGCACGGCTCGCCGTTCGGCGCCCCCTCGGCCGGCGGTGCCGTTCCGGCTGTCCCCGCCGGGCCCGGGACGCTGCCGGTCGCTCCGGCCGGGCCCGACGACCTCACCGGGGCCGGGTTCCCGTCCGTCCCGCAGCCCCCGGTGCCGGCTCCCGACCCGCCCGCCCCGGTACCGGCCCCGTCGTCGCCGTACTACTTCGTGGCCGAGTCGTCGCCGTACCGGGCGGACACCGGCCTGGACACCCTCGCCGCGGCGGCCCTGTCGCCGCTCGCGACCGACCCGGCCCAGGTCGGGGTGCCGGGGCCGGGTCTGCCGGCGGCCGAGGCCCCATCCGGGTCACTGCCGCACGCGGGCGCGGCGCCGGCGGCGGCCGGATCGCCGACCTACTACTTCGCCGACCGGATCGAGCCGGCCGGTCGCCGGTCGGCCGGGGCGGCGCAGGGCGCGGCCCCGCAGGTCGCCGCCGATCCGCACCCGCCGTTCGACGTCCGGCTGGTCCGGCGGGACTTCCCGATCCTGGCCGAGCGGGTCAACGGTCACCAGCTGGTCTGGTTCGACAACGCCGCCACCACGCAGAAGCCGCAGGCCGTCATCGACCGGCTCGCCCACTTCTACCGGCACGAGAACTCGAACATCCACCGCGCCGCGCACGAGCTGGCCGCCCGGTCGACCGACGCCTACGAGGGGGCGCGCAAGACCGTCGCCCGCTTCATCGGGGCCGAGTCCGAGAAGAACATCGTGTTCGTGCGCGGCGCCACCGAGGCGATCAACCTGGTCGCCAAGACGTGGGGTCGGAAGAACATCCACCGGGGCGACGAGATCATCGTCTCGCACCTCGAGCACCACGCGAACATCGTTCCCTGGCAGCAGCTGTGTGCCGAGACCGGCGCGAAACTGCGCGTGATCCCGGTCGACGACTCCGGGCAGCTGCTGCTCGGGGAACTGTCCCGGTTGCTCAACGAGAAGACCAAACTGGTCTCGGTCACGCAGGTCTCGAACGCCCTGGGCACCGTCACCCCGGTCGACGCGGTGATCGAGATGGCCCACCGGGCCGGGGTGTGCGTGCTCGTCGACGGCGCCCAGTCGATCCCGCACGTGCGGGTCAACCTGCAGGCGCTGGGCGCGGACTTCTTCGTCTTCTCCGGTCACAAGATCTACGGGCCGACCGGGATCGGCGTCGTCTACGGGCGGACCGAGATCCTGGAATCGATGCCGCCCTGGGAGGGCGGCGGCAACATGATCGCCGACGTCACCTTCGAACGGACGGTGTTCCAGCACCCGCCGAACCGGTTCGAGGCCGGCACCGGCAACATCGCCGACGCGGTCGGGCTGGGTGCCGCCCTGGACTACGTGACCCGGATCGGGATCGAGACGATCGCCCGGTACGAGCACCACCTGCTGGAGTACGCCACCCCGCGGATGCGGGCGGTGCCCGGGCTGCACCTGATCGGTACGGCCCGCGAGAAGGCCAGCGTGCTGTCGTTCGTGCTCGACGGCTACCGCACTGAGGAGGTCGGCGCCGCGCTCAACCAGAAGGGCATCGCCGTCCGGTCCGGCCACCACTGCGCCCAGCCGATCCTGCGCCGGTTCGGGCTGGAGGCGACGGTGCGGCCGTCGCTGGCGTTCTACAACACCACCGACGAGATCGATCGTATGATCGCGGTCCTGCACCGCCTCGCCGCCGACCGGGGGCGGCGGTAGCGCCGGCGCCCGTCTCCCCCGCCCCTGCCCGCGCCGCCGCCTGCGCTGCCCGGCCGGAGCGACCGATCCGGTGGACCGCCCCGCCGCCCGGGGTCGGATCGCCCGGCCCGGGGGCACTCAGGGCAGCGTGAACGCCATGAACAGCAGCAGCAGGCCGCCGACCAGGTTGAGCCCGCAGACCGTCATGGCCACGCCGCCCCACCGCCGCTGGCGGCCCTGGACCAGCAGCACGATGCCGCCGATGGTGAACACGAGCGCGACGACGAACAGCAGCGCGCGGTAGGTGACCAGCGTCTGGCTCATCGGCCCGGCTCGCCGCCGTCGCCCGGGCGCGGCTGCCGATGGTCCACTCGCTGACGCTCGCTCACGGGCCACATCGTAGGCGGGACCGGGCGGCGGGCGGGGGACGGGGACAATGGGACGGTGACCACCACACCCGGCGATCCGGACCCGACGGACCCGACGGACCCGACGGAACCGACGGTCCCGACCGGGACGGACGGGGCCCGCTCCCGCCGGTGGTACCAGCGCCGCACCCCGCTCGGGTCGCACGAGGCGTCGCGGCGGCTGTCCGCGTACGTCTACGGCAACATCCTGATCCTGGCCGCCCTGGTCCCGTTCCAGGAGGAGACCGAGGCCGGCCACGCGATCGTCGTGGTGATCGGCACGGCCCTGTCCACGTTCATCGCGCACGCGTTCGCCGAGTACCTGGGCGGTGACGGGTCGGTCCATCCGCGGGCGCTGGTCCGCGAGTCGATGCCCATCCTGACCACGGCGCTGGTGCCGCTGCTGCTGCTCGCGCTGACGCGGGTGACCGCGCTGCCGATGTCCAGGGCCGTGGTGATCGCGGAGATCGTGCTGATCGGCCGGATCGCCTCGACCGGGATGGTGGCGGCCCGGCTGCGGGACGAGAAGTCGCACCTGCGCGTCCTGCTCGCGGGCGTGCTCGTCGCTGCCGTCGCGTTGGGCATCGTGCTGCTCAAGGTCGCGCTCACCCACTGATCGGCGCCCCGGTTCGGTCGCCGGCCTGGTGGAGCGCGGATCGCTCGACTACGGTGGGATTCTCGACCAACGGAGGTCACCTGCTTCATGACGACGTATGCGTTCCGGTGTCAGGAGTGCGGCCCCTACGATGCGCGCTTTCCGATCGGCACCGCGCCGGATCGCGCGTCGTGTCCCGAATGCGGCGGTTCGTCCGTCCGGCTGATCACCGCGCCGGGAATCGGCCGCGGCAGTGATCCGTACCGTCGGGCCGTGGAGCGCACCACGGCCTCCGCCGATGCGCCCCAGGTGGTCTCGTCCGTGCCCGGGTCCGGGCGCCGCGCGCCGGCGGTGACCACCCATCCCCTGCACCGCAGACTTCCACGGCCGTAACCGCTGTCGAACCCCGTCCACCCGCTCAACGAGGAGCCGCCATGCCCGAGGTCATCTTCCCGCTCGACTCGGCGAAGAAGTTCGAGGACCAGGAGAAGGTCGGTCACAACCGCTGGCACCCCGAGATCCCGCCGGTGGCAACGGTCAAGCCGGGGGACAGCTTCCGGGTGCACTGCCGGGAGTGGTTCGACGGCGCGATCGTCAACGACGACTCCGCGGACGACATCCTGAATGCGCCGCTCAAGACGGTGCACAAACTTTCGGGCCCGTTCCGGGTCGAGGGAGCCAAGCCGGGCGACTTGCTGATCGTCGACATCCTCGACGTGGGGCCGATTCCGCAGGAGGACTCAGGTCCCCTGGCCGGCCAGGGCTGGGGCTACACCGGCATCTTCGCCAAGCGCAACGGGGGTGGTTTCCTCACCGATCAGTTCCCCGACGCGTACAAGGCCATCTGGGACTTCCGCGGACAGATCGCGACATCGCGCCACGTGCCCGGAGTCTCGTTCGCCGGACTGATCCACCCGGGCCTGATGGGCACCGCGCCGTCGGCCGACCTGCTGGCCCGGTGGAACGCCCGCGAGCAGGCCCTGATCGACACCGATCCGAACCGGGTGCCGCCGCTGGCGTTGCCGCCGGAACCGGAGTTCGCGGTGCTCGGGTCGCTGCCGGAGGCGGACTACGCGCGGGTCGCCGCCGAGGCGGCCCGGACCGCTCCGCCCCGGGAGAACGGCGGCAATCAGGACATCAAGAACCTGTCGAAGGGCACCCGGGTCTTCTACCCGGTGTTCGTCGACGGGGCCAACCTCTCGATGGGCGATCTGCACTTCTCGCAGGGCGACGGCGAGATCACCTTCTGCGGCGCGATCGAGATGGGCGGCTTCATCGACCTGCACGTCGATCTGATCAAGGGCGGCATGGAGACCTACGGCGTCTCCGAGAACGCGATCTTCCTGCCCGGCACGGTCGATCCGAGATTCAGTGAATGGATCGCGTTCTCGGGCACCTCGGTCACCCTTGACGGTGAGCAGCGTTATCTGGATTCGCATCTGAGCTACCAGCGGGCCTGCCTGCATGCCATCGACTACCTGACCAAGTTCGGGTACTCGCCGGAGCAGGCCTACCTGATCCTGGGCGCCGCGCCGATCGAGGGCCGGCTGTCCGGCGTCGTGGACATTCCGAATGCCTGTGCGACCGTGTACATTCCGACCGCGATCTTCGATTTCGACGTGCGTCCCAGCGCCTCCGGCCCGACCCGGATCGATCCCGGCCCGGGTGCTCCGCATTCCGCGGGGTAGCGGGCGACCAGAGGGTCGACCTCCGGTCAGCGCACGAGGGCGGCGACCAGCTCGCCGTCCTCGATCCGGTCCCAGGCGTCGGTGAAGTCGTCGACGGCGGCATGGGCCAGGTTCTGCTCGACGGCGTGCAACCGGCCGAAGATGAACCCGGCGACGCCGTCCGTGTCGCGCTCGACCGCCAGGGTGGCCAGCAGATCGGCGGCGCGCCGGGCGTCGAGATGTTCCTCGACCGACTCCTGCAGTTCCTCCAGCGACGTGGCCAGCACCGCGGCGTCCGGACCGAGCGGGCCGACGGCGGCCTCGGCCGCGTACCGCAGCGTGGTGGCCCAGTCGCCGACCTCCTGCAGCGGTGACGTCCGCGTCGGGTCGGCGAGGGCGGCGGCGGCCAGGTCGACCAACCGCTGCCAGCCGGCGGCCAGCAGAGCGGCCAGCTCGCGGGTGGCGTTGCGGTGCGCCCGCCGGCTCAGCGGCGCGGCGGCGATCAGGTCGTCCAGGGCCTGCAGCATCTGCAGGTAGTCCGGACCGGTCAGGAACGCATCGATCCGCTCGGACGCCCGCCCCAGGCGGGCCCCGCAGGCCTGCTCCAGCCGGGTGCGGGCGCGATCCCGGTACGGCGCGGGTTCCTCGGCCAGCTGGTCGACGAGCCGTTGCCGCGCGGACCGCAGGTCGCGGACCCCGTCGAAGGTGGCCGACGCGCCGTGCAGGGCGGAGCGCAACCCGGGCAGCGCGGGACCCTGGAAGAGCGGGGCGAAGACGGTCAGCACGGCCGCGATCCGGCGGCAGACGGTGCGGGCGTCCAGCGCCGCGGCGGCATCGCCATCACGCACCGCCCGGTCGGCCGTGATCAACCGGTCCACCTGTCGCGACAGCCACCCGACGACCACGTCTGCGGCGGTCTTGCCGCGGCGGGCCTCCGGCCGCCGGTAGTCCAGCGCCCGGGCGAGTTTGGAGGGCGATGCGGCCGGGCGGGCCCCGCCGGAGACCAGCACGTCCACCGTGGCCGCCAGCTGCTCGGGGGTGCCATCGACGATCTCGGCCTCCACCTCCCGCCAGCGGCGGGTCCGGTCGTCACCCAGGGAGGTTCCCGTGACGTGGTCGTCCGCGACCTCGATGAGCACGGTGCCGGCGCCGTCCAGCAGGTGCCGGACCGTCCGCTCGTTGACGATCCGGCCGACCGGGCCCAGGGGCCGGCCGCGGGCCGCCCCCAGCACGAGACCCGCGATCGCGGCCGGCACGGCGCCGTCGTCGCCGGCCGCCAGCGGGAGCCCGATCTCGGTTCTGGCCCCCTCGACCGCCGGCAGCTTGAGGTGCCAGCCGGCGTCCGACCCGCCGGTGCGCCGGCGCAGGGTGATCCGGGACCGGAGCAGGTCCAGCCGCTCCGTGTCGTAGTACACGGCGTCGAGATGGTGGGTGACCGGCTCGGCGACGCCGGCCACGCCCACGGCGGCCAGCCGCTTGCGCTTGCCGAGGGCGGGCAGGGCCGCGTCGGGATCGAGCTCCAACTTGGTCTCGATCTCCAGCTGCCGGGTCGGGGCCGCGACCGGGACGTCCGGTGCCGGGACCGGGGCCGGGCCGGCGACGCTGCCGGGAACGGACTTCTTCTGGCGGGGACCCATGCTCTGTTGGTACCCGTCCCGGACTCCGCGCGCCAAACCGGAGCGGGTCGGGCCCGGTCTGCCCTGGTCGAGACACGGGTGATGGTGAGGCCACGACCGGCTCGGGGCGGGTCCGGTGCGGCTGAGCCGTCCGGGTGCGGGCCGAGTGAAGGCGGGTGCTCGCTGAGCGGGTGCTGGTCTTCACTCGGTGCGCGGCCGGGGGCCGCCGGGGCGGCTCCGCGTCCGGGCCGCCGGGCGGCCCGGGCCGGAGCTCGGCGGGCAGCGGAGCTCACCGATCGGCCGAGCGCGCCGAGCCGGTGGCAGCTCGCGCTCCCAGCGCGACCTTGAGTGGAATAGACTCAACTTTCGTGCGTTGCATCATGTGGACGTCTGCGTAGGCTGAGAGGGCCGCGCCGGCGACCGCAGGCAGCACCGCGAACGGAGAAACCCTGACGCGGACGTCACGAGAACCATCGGCACCGCAGAGAAAGGCACCACACCAGCCGTGAACCTCGAGAACCTCACCACGAAGAGCCGCGAGGTCGTCACCGCGGCCGTCACCGCCGCCACGTCCGCCGGGCATTCCT
>NZ_JBMDXT010000354.1:0-4951 GCF_048594475.1 Nakamurella sp.
CAGTCCCAGGGACGACCTGCCCTGCCTCGCCGGTGACCCCGACCTGTTCTTCGCCGAACGGCCGGACGATCTGGAGCGGGCCAAGGCGCTGTGCGTCGACTGCCCGGTCCGGGCCGAGTGCCTGGCCGCGGCGCTCGAGCGGGGCGAGCACTTGGGCGTGTCGGGCGGCGAGATCTTCGATCACGGCGGCGTCATCGCCCGGAAGCGGCCGCGGGGGCGGCCCCGGAAGGTCGCGGCATGAAGCCCCGCGTCCGGCCCGGTGTCCGTGCTGCGGCCCGTCCCGCCCGCCGACCGACATCGACCGTGCGGCAGCCCATCTCCGCACACATCCACTCCACCATGGCATCTCCCGTCCCTGACCGGGCGGCCCACTTTCGAAGGAATGACATGAGTTCTCTCATCGAAGATCTCGCTCGGGATCGGATACGCCAGATCGAGCGCGACGTCGAACTCAGCCGCCAGGCCCGCCGGGCGAAGCGGCTGCGCAAGGCGCGCTGAACCACCCGCGACGGCGCGGCCGGACACCCGTATCCGGCCGCCCCGTCGCGGTGCACCGGCGGGCCCGGCGCCCCGGCCGTAGGGTGTCCGGATGGACGATCCGCGCGAGCCGGCCGGGCCGCCGCCCGGTCCGGTCGGGGCTTGCCAGTTGTGCGGAACCGCGGTGCCGGCGGTCGCCCTCGGCTGGATGTCGGAATCGACCGTGCGGGGCACGACCTGGACCTGCCCGACCTGCGCCCGTACGCACCTGCGGGCGATCGAGTCGAAGCTGGACCAGGAGTACTGGTAGGCGTCCGGACGATCGGGCCCGGTCAGAGTGGGTCGTGGAAGCCGGCCAGGTGCTCGATGACGATGTCCCGGAACGGGGCGTTGGTGTCCAGCTGGCACATCACGGCGACCGAGCCCAGCGTCACCCGGTGGATCAGCAGGTAGGACGGTGGCAGGTTCAGATGCCGGGCCACCCGGGACTCCTCGCTGGAGAAGTCGGACATCCGGGCGAACTGCGCCTGCATCCAGGTCCGGGTGAAGTGGAACGTCTCGTGCCGCAGCGGCTCGACGAACGGGACCACGTAGTCCATCAGCAGTTCCGGGTCGGGGTGGTAGCCGGGCGGGATGAAACCCTCGCCCCGCAGAGCCTCCACCACGAGGTCGGCGTGGCCTTCCAGAGCCAGCCGGGTGACCTTACCGATGATCGGCGGCGCCCCGTCGGGCAGCCGGGCCACCGACCCGAAATCGATGACCGCCAGCCGGCCGTCGTCCGTCAGCAGGTAGTTGCCCGGATGCGGATCGGCGTGCAGCAGGCCGACCCGGGCCGGCGCGGCGAAATGCAGTTCGGTGAGCAGGCTCCCGGCCCGGTCCCGCTGTTCCCGGGTGCCGCCGGCGACGATCCGGTTGAGCGAGGTGCCGTCCACCCATTCGGAGATGATGGCCTTGGGGGCACTGGCGACCACCCTGGGCACCAGGTACTTCTCGTCACCGGCGTACCCGGCGGCGAAGGCGCGCTGGTTGTCCGCCTCGCGCGCGTAGTCCAGCTCCTCCAGGATCCGCTCCCGCAGTTCCGCGACCAGCGGCTTCATCTCGGTGCCCGGAATCACCATGCCCAGCAGCGGGGCGACCCGGAACAGCTGGTCCATGTCGGACTTGAGCGCGGCATCGGCCCCGGGGTACTGCAGCTTGACCGCGACCGGCCGGCCGTCGTGCCAGATGCCGCGGTGCACCTGGCCGATGCTCGCGGCCGCGGCGGCGTCGTCGTCGAACTCGGCGAAGCGGGACCGCCAGCCGGTGCCGAACTGGTGGGCCATGATCTTGTGCACGGTGGCCGGGGGCATCGCCGGCGCGGCGTTCTGCAGCTTGGTCAGCGCCTCGCGGTAGGGCGCGGCGTACTCGTCGGGAATTGCGGCCTCGTAGATGCTCAGCGCCTGGCCGAACTTCATCGCCCCGCCCTTGAGCGTGCCGAGCACCTCGAAGAGCTGCTCGGCGGTGCGGCGCTGCAACTCGCTGTTGACGCTCTCGCGGTCGCGGCCGGCCAGCCGCTGACCCAGCCCGAGCGTGGCCCGGCCCGCGGCCGAGAGCGGCAGGCTGGCCAGACGGGCGGTTCGACTCAATGCGCTCCTGGGGATGTCGGCCACCCGTCCATTGTTCCTGACCGTCGGCGCGGGCCCGGCGGCGTCCCGCCTGGACCGACTCACCGGCACCCGCAATCGGGATGAACCGGACGGCTGCGGCGGCCGGTGGACAGTCCCTCCGCGGTCCACTCGATCGAGGAGTTGATCGTCGCCGGAATCTCCTGCCCGTCGATGAGATCCAGCACCTGACCGGCGGCGAACGCCGCGGCCATCGCCGCGACGGTCACCGGCGACCGGGGCGCTTGCCGGGCCAGTGCCCGGGCGACCACCGGCCAGGCGGGATCGGCGTCGACCCGGTGGCGGTGCAGGCAGCCCAGGCAGCTCGACCGGCCGGGCAGCACGAGCGGTCCGACGATCGCGCGGCCGGCCATGGTCAGCACGGACAGGTGCGGCAGGCGCTGCTGCACCAGGGCGGCGGCCAGGCCCAGGTCGGGGACGGTGTCGCCGGCGAGCACGGTGACGGCGGGGCAGTGGTGCGGCGCCGGCCGGTGGGTGCGGACCGCCGGGTTGGCGGCCCGGATCGCGGCGGCGGCGGTGGCCGCCGACCGGGTCCGCAGCGCCAGCGCGCCGCGGGTGGGATCGTGGTGCACGTGCCCGACGCCGGCCGCGGCGACCAGGGCGGCGACCAGCCCGGCGGCGACCGAGTCGCCCCGGACGACCACCAGGGCGTCCCTGCGGGTCTGCAGGATGCGGCCGGCCGCCGCGGGTCCGTGCCGGTGGACCAGCCCGAGCCGTTCCGGCGCGAGCGACCCGGCGCCGGCCCCACCGCCGGGCGGGCCGGGCGCGGCCGCCACCAGCAGGTCGGCGTGCAGCAGCTCATCGAGCAGGTCCTGCCAGACGAGGGGATCGGCGCCGTGCGCGGCCAGCAGGACCCCGACGGGGCGGGACCCGTCCAGGCCGGACAGGACGGCGGCGGCCTCGGGCGGGGCGTTGAGCAGCAGGATCCGACGCGGTTCCTCGGCGCCGATCTGCACCTCGTCCGGCGCGCGCACGATGAGCGGGACGTCGGCGGCCAGCGTGTAGCGGCCCGCCGGGTCGACCCGCGGGCCGACACCGGGGGGCGTGCGATCGAACCGCGTGGTCATGTCCATCACCCCGGAACCAGGGTGACGGATCGTGGACCACCGGTCCTTGGTTGTCCACAGGCCCGGGCGGGCCTGTGGACAAACGCCTCAGGCCTTGCCGAGGATCCGGTTCATCTTGGTGCCGCAGACGGGGCAGGTGCCCTTCGCCATCCGGCGGCCGTTGGTCTCGGCGACCTCACCTTCGAAGTCGCGCTTCTCCTTGCACTTGACGCAGTAGCCGTTGTAGGTCTCGGCCATCGGCCCTTCCTTTCGTCCGCGGTGACCCGGCGGGCCCATCAGTCGATCCGGGGATCGGACCGGCGCCCACCGTACCCGGCCGGCCACCCGTCGCCGGGGATTTGGACATCGGGTCCGCGCCGGCCCGCGGCCTGCCAGACTGACCGGCATGCCCTACACAGCTTCCGACGACCGATACGACTCGATGCCCTACCGCCGGACCGGACGCAGCGGGCTGCTGCTGCCGGCCGTGTCCCTCGGGCTCTGGCAGAACTTCGGCGACGTCAATCCGCTGGCCACCCAACGCGCGGTGCTGCGCCGGGCCTTCGACCTGGGCGTGACGCACTTCGACCTGGCCAACAACTACGGCCCGCCCTACGGGTCGGCCGAGATCAACTTCGGCCGCATCCTGGCCGAGGACTTCCGCCCGTACCGCGACGAGCTGGTCATCTCGACCAAGGCCGGCTACGACATGTGGCCCGGCCCGTACGGCAACCTCGGCTCGCGCAAGTACCTGCTGGCCTCGCTGGACGCGTCGCTGGAGCGGATGGGCCTGGACTACGTCGACATCTTCTACTCCCACCGGGCGGATCCGGGCACGCCGCTGGAGGAGACGATGGGGGCGCTGCACACCGCGGTCGCCTCGGGCCGGGCCCTGTACGCCGGCATCTCCTCCTACTCGCCCGAGCGGACCCGCCGGGCGGCCGAGATCCTGGCCGACCTGGGCACGCCGCTGCTGATCCACCAGCCGTCCTACTCGATGCTCAACCGGTGGATCGAGGACGGTCTGCTGGACACCCTGGGCGAGCTCGGCGTCGGCTGCATCGCGTTCTCGCCACTGGCCCAGGGCATGCTGACCGACAAGTACCTCGACGGGGTGCCGTCAGGATCTCGAGCGTCCCGATCCGGCGGCTCGCTGTCCACCGACCTGCTCACCGACGACGCCCTGTCCCACATCCGGGCGCTCAACGAGATCGCCGCGGGCCGCGGCCAGTCGCTGGCCCAGCTCGCGCTGAGCTGGGCCCTGCGCGACGAGCGGGTGACGTCGGTGCTGATCGGCGCCTCGTCGGTGGCCCAGCTGGAGGACAGCCTGGCCGCGACGAACACCCGGGCCTTCACCGACGACGAACTGGCCGCCATCGAGGGCCACGCCGTGGACTCCGGGATCAACCTGTGGAGCCCGTCCAGCGCGGTCTGACGGCGGCCGGCCGGCCCGCGGGGCTCAGACCTCGCGGGTCGGCGGTTCCTCGTCCGGCCGGTCGGCCGGCGGGGCGTCCGGGGACCCGGCCGGTCCGCCGGCCTCGGGGTCCGACCCGGGCTTGCCGAGCAACTGCGTCTCGATGTCGTCCAGGCCGGCCAGCAGTTCGGTGAACTGCTTGTCCCGCTCGACGAAGCCCTTGGGGTCGTCCAGGTCCTTACCGGAGGGCAGCAGGCCGGGGTCGGCCCAGAGCGCGTCCCGGCCGTCGGTCCCGCGGGACTCGCTGACGGCCTGCCACAGCTCCGCGGCGGCCCGCAGCCGGCGCGGCC
>NZ_JBMDXT010000355.1:0-3543 GCF_048594475.1 Nakamurella sp.
AGCGCACTCTGGCGGATCATCATCACCCGCATGGGCACCGACCAGCGAACCAAGGACTACGTCGCGCGACGCACCACCCAAGGGCTGACCAAGCCTGAGATCATTCGCTGCCTCAAACGATATGTCGCCCGGGAAGTCTTCCTCGCCCTCAAACCCGCGTCCACCGAAAAACGACCCGCCAAAGCAGCTTGACGACCATAGGAGCATCCGCCGGGCCCGGGCGTGGCGGGCCCACCCGCGGGATCGGGACGGGGTGCATCGGCGGCGCCCGTCCGTGGTCACCTGGTCGGCGTGGTCAACTGGTCGGCGTGGTCCACGTGTCTGCTGCCGAGCCGCCCGGGGCCGCGGTGCGGCTGCGGCTGGAGCTGAGCTACGACGGCACCGAGTGCGCCGGCTGGGCGGTCCAGCCCGGGCTGCGCACCGTCGCCGGGGTGCTGACCGACGCCCTGCGGACCCTGCTGCGGCACGAGGTGCGGGTGGTGGTCGCCGGTCGCACCGACGCCGGGGTGCACGCGGACGGTCAGGTCGCGCACGTCGACGCGGACCCGGCCGCGCTGGCCGCCCGGGCCCCGCGGGACCGGGCCGGGGACGGCGACCCGTCGGCCGCCGGCCGGCTGGGCATGCTCCGCCGGCTGGCCGGGCTGCTGCCGGCCGACGTGCGGGTCCGGGCGGTGACCGCGGCGCCGGTCGGCTTCGACGCCCGGTTCGCCGCGCTGCGCCGGCACTACCGGTACCGGATCGGCACCGCGGAGTGGGGCGTGGCCCCGGCCGACCGGCACTTCGTCCTGGCCCGGCGCCGTCGCCTGGACATCGAGGCCATGACGCTGGCCGCGCGCGCCCTGATCGGCCTGCACGACTTCCACGCCTTCTGCCGGCCGCGGGAGGGTGCCACCACCATCCGCGACCTGCAGGCGCTGACCGTCGTCCGGGCCGGCGACGAGGTACACATCGACGTCACCGCCGACGCCTTCTGCCATTCGATGGTGCGTGCGCTGGTCGGTTCGCTGCTCGTCGTCGGCGAACTGCGGATGCCGCCGGAGCGCCCGGGCCGGCTGCTGGCCGCACGCGAACGCACCTCGGCGTTCCCGGTGGTGCCGCCGCACGGGCTCACCCTGCGCCGGGTGGACTACCCGGCCGCGGCCGACCTGGCGGGCCGCTCCGCGCAGACCCGGGCGGTCCGTGAGCTCGGGCCCGGCGGACCGTCCGACTGAGGCGATGCCCGTCCGTCCCGCCCGGTCCTAGCCTCCCCGGAGACGGCCCGAGGACCAGGAAGTGGGAACCGCCGATGACGGGTGCGACCGGATCGGACCAGGGGGCGGGGCCGGGCCCGGACCCTGCCGCGGGGCCGTCCGGGCGCCCGCCGGCCGGCGATCCCGATCCCGCCGCCGGGCCATCGGGCGCTGGGTCGATCGACGATCCCGACCTGCCGTTCGGCGATGCCGGGGACGACGCCCCGGCCGGGACCGACCCGGCCGGCGCCGTCCCGCCGGTGGTCCGGGCCCGGCGGGCCGTCGGGCGCTGGGTGGTCTCGATCCGACCCCGGCGTCAGGACCTGCGCGCGGACGCCGTGGCCGGGGCGTCGAACGCGATCGCGTCGGTGCCCGACGGCATGGCCATGGCCCTGCTGGTCGGGGTGAACCCGGCGTACGGGCTCTACGCCTCGTTCGCCGGGAAGATCGGCGGCGGCCTGTTCACCAGCACCTCGCTGATGGTCGTCACGACCACGACCGCGGCCTCCCTGGCCGCCGGCTCGGTGCTGGCGGAACTTCCGCCCGGCGCCCGGGACGGGGCGGTCGTCGCGCTGACCCTGATCACCGGGATCATGCTGGTCGCGGTGGGTCTGCTGCGCCTGGGCCGCTACATCCGGTTCGTGTCGCGGTCGGTCATGGTCGGCTTCCTGACCGGGATCTCGGTGAACATCGTCCTGGGCCAGCTGCCGGGCCTGCTGGGGGTGGAGCCGGACCCGGGCGTGGCCGTGGAGAAGGCCCTGTACGTGGCCACCCACCTGCCCGAGATCGGCGTGCCGTCCGCCCTGGTCGGTCTCGGCGCGCTGGCCGGCATGGTGCTGCTCGGCCGCACCCGGCTGCGGCTGGTGGCGACGCTCATCGCGGTGACCGTCACCACGGCGGTGGTGGTGATCGCCGGCCTGGAGACCGTCGGGACGGTGATCGCGATCGGCAGCATTCCGGCCGGGCTCCCGGGCCTGAGCCTGCCGGACTGGCGGGACCTGGTGAACGTCGACCTCATCGCCGGCGCGGCGGCCATCGCCGCGATCGTCCTGGTCCAGGGCGCCGGGGTCGCCGAGACCGCGCCCAACCCCGACGGCAGCCGGTCCTCGACCAACCGGGACTTCATCGGCCAGGGCGCCGGCAGCCTGCTCGCGGGCATCGTGCACGGGATCCCGGTCGGCGGATCGGTGAGCACCACCGCCATCAACCTGGCGGCCGGCGCCCGCAGCCGGTGGTCGACCGTCTTCGGCGGCCTGTGGATGCTGGTCATCCTGCTGGCCCTGGGCCGGCTGGTGGAACTCGTACCGCTGCCGACGCTGTCCGCGGTGCTGATCTACGCGGCGCTGCTGACCCTCAAACCCGGCGTCGTGCGCATGGTGTGGCGCAGCGGCACGACCGGCCGGATCGCGATGACCGTCACGTTCCTGTCCACCCTGATGCTGCCGATCGCCGCGGCCGTCTCGATCGGGGTGATCTGCTCGCTGGTGCTGCAGTTGAACAAGGAGCAGCTGGACTTCCACCTGGTGCGGCTGGACTACCGGGACGGGCAGACCGTCGAGCGCCCGGTGCCGCAGGCTCTGCCGGACGGCGAGCCGGTGGTCCTGGACATCTACGGCAGCCTGCTCTACGCCGGGGCCCGGACCCTGGGAGCGCGCCTGCCCGACCCGCAGGGCACGCACCGGCCGGTGGTGATCCTGCGGCTGCGCGGCCGCGGGTCCCTGGGCTCCACCTTCTTCGGGGTCGTCGCGACCTACGCCGACGCCCTCGCGGCGGCCGGCGGCCGGCTTTACCTGTCCGGGGTGGACCAGGCGATGGTCCGGCGATTCGAGCGCAGCCAGCAGGCGCAGGTCCGGCGGCGGATCACCGTCGTCCCGGCCACCGAGGTGGTCGGCCAGTCGACCCGGGCCGCGCTCGAGGA
This sequence comes from Nakamurella sp., assembly GCF_048594475.1. Lineage (NCBI taxonomy): Bacteria > Bacillati > Actinomycetota > Actinomycetes > Nakamurellales > Nakamurellaceae > Nakamurella > Nakamurella sp. Next base: position 3,148 of record NZ_JBMDXT010000355.1, read on the forward strand.
CGCGCGGCGCTGGCTGGCCGGCGCCGCCGCGCCACCCGACGAGGCCCCGGCCCCGGCCTCCGAAGGGCCACCGATCCAGCTGTCGGAGTCGGACCCCGACCCCGACCGCCCCTGACGGGCCCCGGACCTTCGCGGGACCACCCGGGCGGGCCGGGCCGACCGGCTCGACTACGATGAGTAGGCGCCGTCCGGAATCTGGTCACACCGTGTGCGCGCCAGGAGGCATTTTGACCATCACCGCAATCGAGCGGTACGCTGGACAGCCGGTGTGCCGCGCGGTCTGCGTGCGGCGGTGTCTGCATGTCTGTGGGCCCGCCCGAAGGCCCGGCCCGCGAGGGGGCGCACCGAGGGGAGCATCCGCTCCCGGACCTGAGCAACCTGGACGACAACGAAGAG
>NZ_JBMDXT010000356.1:0-9974 GCF_048594475.1 Nakamurella sp.
GCGTCGGCGCGCCTCGACCCGGGACGGCTCCGGACCCAGGTGGACCCGCGCGGCGCGCTGCACGGCGTCGTCGGCGATCTCGTCCTCCAGGTCCGGGGGCGGCTCGGCCGCGGCGGCGGGCGGGGTGACGACGGACGGCGCGGCCGCGGCCAGGGCGGTCAGCAGCTGGCTTCCCGCCCGCTCGATCCGGCGATCCAGATCACCCGCCGCCGAGTCCGTGCCGGCCCCGAAATCGGCGGTCGCGGCGAACACGCCGGTGGCCACCGGCTCGGCCTTGAGGTAGGCGAACAGCGGCCGCAGCGCGTGGTCCAGCACCAGGGAGTGCCGGGCCGACCCACCGGTCGCGGCCAGCAGCACCGGCTTGCCGACGAAGCCCTGCGGGTCGGCCGCGTCGAAGAACGACTTGAACAGCCCGCTGTAGGACGCACTGAACACCGGCGTGACCGCGATCAGCGCGTCGGCGGCATACACCGATTCCAGCGCCGCCTGGAGGGCCGGCGGGGCGAAGCCGGTGACGAACGTGTCGGCGATGGGCCGGGCCAGGTCCCGCAGCGGCACGTCGACGATCTCGACGCGCACGCCGCGACGGGCGCCGTCCCGGCGGACCGCCTGGGCCAGCCGGTCCCCCAGCAACCTGGTCGACGACGGGTCGCTCAGCCCGGCCGTGACCACGGCGACGGTGTAGGTCGTCATGCCGACACCTCCGGGTCGACTCGCCGGCTCGTCGACACCGACGATGCCGCCAACCGTGTTGATGATTCGCTCGCACGCTCGCTCATGCCGACACCTCCGGGTCGACTCGCCGGCTCGTCGAGACCGACGATGCCGCCAACCATGTGGATGATTCGCTCGCACGTTCGCTCATGCCGACACCTTCTGCGCATCCGTGGTGTCGGCCTCGGCGGCCGCGCGAACGGCGGCCGCGTCACGCGCGGCGACCAGCGCCGGGTGGGTCGGACCGTCCGGCACGTGGGCGGGACGCAGCGAGTCGAACTCGGCGCGCAACGTCGGCACGATCTCCCCGAGCAGGTCGAGCTGCTCCAGCACGGTGGACAGCGGCAGGCCGGCGTGGTCCATCAGGAACAGCTGGCGCTGGTAGTCGCCGAACGACTCGCGGAAGGTCAGCGTCCGGTCGATCACCTGCTGCGGGCTGCCGACCGTCAGCGGCGTCATCTCCATGAAGTCCTCCAACGACGGCCCGTGCCCGTAGACCGGGGCGTTGTCGAAGTACGGCCGGAACCGACGGATCGCGTCCTGGGAGGTGCGGGCCATGAACACCTGGCCCCCCAGCCCCACGATCGCCTGATCGGCGGTGCCGTGACCGTAATGCTCGAACCGGGTCCGGTAGAGCTGGATCAGCCGCTGGAAGTGGTTGGTCGGCCAGAAGATGTGGTTGGCGAAGAAGCCGTCACCGTAGTAGGCGGCCTGCTCGGCGATCTCCGGGCTGCGGATGGAGCCGTGCCAGACGAACGGCGGCACGTCGTCCAGCGGACGCGGGGTGGAGGTGAAGCCGCGCAGCGCGGTGCGGAAGCGGCCCTTCCAGTCCACGACGTCCTCGCGCCACAGCCGGCGGACCAGGTCGTAGTTCTCCACCGCCAGCTCGATGCCCTTGGTGATGTCCTGCCCGAACCACGGGTAGACGGGGCCGGTATTGCCCCGACCCATCATCAGGTCGACCCGGCCGTCGGCCAGGTGCTGCAGCATCGCGAAGTCCTCGGCGATCTTGACCGGGTCGTTCGTGGTGATCAGCGTGGTCGAGGTGGACAGGATGATCTTCTCGGTCTGCGCCGCGATGTAGCCGAGCATGGTGGTCGGCGATGACGGCACGAACGGCGGGTTGTGATGCTCGCCGGTGGCGAAGACGTCGAGCCCGACATCCTCGGCCTTCTTGGCGATGGTCACCATCGCCTTGATGCGCTCGTGCTCGGTGGGCGTGCGCCCGGTGGTCGGATCGGTGGTGACATCACCGACGGTGAAGATTCCGAACTGCATGACCCGCTCCTTCGATCGCTCCGGTCGAACCCCTGCCGCTGACCGATCAACTTTAGTTGAGAAATCAACTAGGTTCTGCCCGCGTCAACTCGTCCCGTCGACGATCTATTCCCGCGCATGGATCCGGACCGGCCGGACGGCGCGGACGCCTCGGGTCAGCCCCGCGTGGACTCGGCGCGGTGCTGCCCCCTGCGGCCCTCGGCGTCGGCCAGGACGGCCGGCGGGAGCTCGTCGGGCACCAGCTCGCCCAGGCCGGCGTACGCATCGAGCACCGCCCGGTGGACGTCCGCCACGCTCACCCCGGGCACGGTGTCCTCGACCGAGCCGACGGTGTCCGGATTCCAGTCCAGACCGAGCGCCCGGTACGCGTCGACCAGCACCGACCGGACCGGGGCGCTGCCGGTCACCAGGATGACCGTGCCGAACAGCCACGCCCCGCGGACCAGCCGCTGCGCCGTGCCCACCAGCTTGTGCCCGTGCCCGTCGTTGATGCTGAACTCGCCCGGGCAGTACTCCCCCGGCACCGGACCGAGCCGGGCGTCCGTGCCGACCGCCCGGAGCGCGTCCACCAGCAGCTCGCCGAAGCCGATGAACCGGGCGCGGATGTCGGTGCGGCCGTCGTCGTCGGCGGCGACGTGGTCCAGGCACAGGGCGCCCCGGTGGTACGCGGCGGCCCGGCCGCCGGGACCGCGGCGCACGGGGGTGAACCCGGCGGCGCGGGCCGCCGCGGCGGCCGCCTCGATCCCCGGCGTCGCGCAGTCCCGGCCGCTGAACCCGACAGTGGGCGCGGTCCGGTACAGGCGCAGCCGGTCCGGGCCATCGGTCCGGCCGGCGGCCGCGAGCAGGGCGGGGCCGATCGCGGCGTCCAGGAGCGGATCCCGCTCGATCGCCGTGTCGTCCAGCAGGGCGATCCGCTTGGCGTCACCGTTGTCGACCACGGATGCGATGCTGGCACACTCACCCGGGGTCCGGCCCCGCCCGGGTCGGAAGGGATGGCACGCGATGGATCTGCAGGCGGAGATCGCCGATTGGCCGGTCGGGTCCGCGTCGGTGGCGGTGATCGGGCCGCAGGGCGTGATCGACGTGGTCGACGACGGGCAGGCCCATCCCTGGGCGTCGGTGACCAAGATCCTGACCGCACTGACGGTGCTGGACGCGAGCGTGGAGGGCGTGGTCGACCTGGACGACGAGGTCGGGCCGCCCGGTTCGACCCTGCGGCACCTGCTGTCGCACGCGTCCGGCCTGTCGCCCGACGGGGACCGGATCATGGCCGCGCCGGGGACCCGGCGCATCTACTCCAACCACGGCATCGACGTCGCGGCACACCATCTCGAGCAGGCCGGGGACCAGCGGTTCCACGACCACCTCGAGGAGCGGGTGCTGGGCCTGCTGGACATGTCCGACACCGCGCTCGTCGGGCCGCCGGCCCACGGCGCCCGCGGGTCGATCGAGGACCTGGCCACCCTGGCCTGGGAACTTCTGCGACCCCGGCTGCTGATGCCCGAGGTCGTCCGGCTCGTCTCCACCCTGGCCTACCCCGGGCTGTCCGGCGTGCTGCCCGGCTTCGGCAAGCAGCAGCACAACGACTGGGGCCTGGGCTGTGAGATCCGCTCCGACAAGAGCCCGCACTGGACCGCCCCGGGCAACTCGCCGGCCACGTTCGGCCACTTCGGCCAGTCCGGGTCCTTCATCTGGGTCGACCGGTCCGTCGACCTGGCCTGCGTCTCCCTGTCCGATACGGCGTTCGGGCCGTGGGCGGCGCAGGTCTGGCCCCGGCTGTCCGCGCGGGTGCTCGAGGCCTATTCCTGACGGCCGCGCCGCCTCAGGCGAGCGACGCGGCGCGTCCAGGGCCGGGCCGGCCCTCCGGCGGCCGCCCGGGCGGGGCCGGCCGGATGTCAGGACAACGGAAGCGGCCGGTCGCCGATCCCGACCAGCGAGGCCGTCAGCTTGCCCGGCCCGACCACCCGGACCCCGCAGGTCATCGTCTGACCACCGGCGCTGACGTCGGGCGGGACGGTGTTCGGGTCGACGGGGGCGACGAGCACGGCCAGCCGGCCGCCCGCGGTCGGATCGGGCAGCCCGGTGCGCCGGCGAACCAGGTCGGCGCAGGACGCGTCCAAACCGGCCAGGTCGTCGAACCCGACCACCGCCCGCCCGATCGCCTCCTGCTCGTGCGGCTCGTCGCAGGGCCGGGGCGCCGGGTCGAACGGCCGCGTGGGGTCGCAGTCGCCGTAGCGGTCGGCGGCCGGCCCGAACCCGTCCCGGACCGACCCGGCGTACCCCAGCGCCCCGGTGGTGATCGCACAGGCGACCCAGGCCTGCCCCACCTCGACCTGCTCGGCGTCCGGACCGAGCAGCGCGAGGACCGCCGATGGGGCCGGCCGCCACCGGCTCGACGGCCACCCCAGGTAGGTCTGCAGCGGCGCGGCGCAGTCGTCCCACTCGAAGGCACCCAGTGCGGCCGGCGCCGCCGGCCGGGTGACCAGCACGACCTCGCCGAACGACGACCCCGGCGTGGCGGAGCAGGCCGCGACCGGTGCGGTGGCCAGGACCACCGGCAGGATCAGCGGGGACGCGGCCCAAGCCAGTGGAGCCGTCAGGCAGTCGCCCACCACCGGTGGGTCCGGGACGGGCGGTCGGGACGCCGTCCCGGTGATCCGTCGCCCGGCGACCGCGGGCAGCACGAGGGCCACGGTCAGGCCCACGACCAGGATCAACGCGCCCGCCACGCGTCGCGGTATCACCCGGCCAGTGTCCCCCGACCGGCCGGCCCCGGCCGCTCGGCCGGACCGGGCGGCTCGGCATGGCAGGCTGGTCCGGGCGGAGCAAGGCCGCCGAGACAGCCGTTCGACCCGAGGACATCGCCATCACCGAATCGACCCGGTCGCTGCCGGACGCCCCGGATCGTCCCGATGCCGCGTCGGCCGCCGCCATCGTCACCCTGTGCACCTACACCTGGTTCCTGTACGGCATCGGGCCGTCCATCCCGCTGTTCCGCGACGAGCTGGGGGTGTCCAGTTCGGTCGCCGGCGTGCACTCGCTGATGCTGGCCGCCGGCGTCGTGCTGGCCGGGTTCGTCGGGGTCGGGCTGGTCCGCCGGTGGGCCCGGTTCGGGTTGGCCCGGCGGGCGGTCGTGGTGGTGGCGACCGGGGTGGTCGTGCTGTGCGCCGGGTCCCTGGTGAAGGGGGCGGAACTGGCGGTCACCCTGCCGGTGATGCTGGTGATCGGGCTGGCCGGGGGGCTGGCGCTCAACGTGTCGACGACGGTGCTGCAGGAGCACCACGGGCGGTCCGGGCCCGCGGTGTTGACCCTGGCCAACGCCGCGGCGGCCGGCGTCGGGTTGATCACGCCGTTGGCCGTGGCCGCGGCCACCGCCCTGGGTCTGACCTGGCGGGCGGCGCTGATCCTGGTCGTGCCGTTCGCCGCGGCGGCGTTCCTGCTGATCGGCCGGCAACGGGCGGTTCCGACCTACGCCGCCCGCCCCGTCGGGGCCGGCGGGTTCTCGGTCCGCGGCTTCCCCCGGGCCTACTGGCCGGCGATGCTCGCCGTGGTCTTCGCGGTGGCGGTCGAGTTCTGCCTGATCACCTGGACCCCGGACCTGCTCGTCCGGCGCACCGGGATGTCGCCGGGGGCGGCGTCGGGAATGGTGACCGCGGTGGTCGGCGGGATGGCGCTCGGTCGGCTGGTCCTGGCGCCGCTGGCCCGCCGCTGGTCGCCGCTATCGCTGTTCCTGGCCGGCGGCGCGGTGAGCGTCGCCGGGTGGGCGCTGACCTGGCTGTCGGACTCCGCGGCGCTGTCCGTGGCCGGCCTGCTGGTCCTGGGCCTGGGTCTGGGCGGGCAGTACCCGCTCGGCGCGTCGATGGCGAGCACCGCGTCCGGCGGCCACCCCGACCGGGCGGTGGCGGTGCTGTCGGTGGGCGTCGGGCTGGCCTCCGGCCTCGGCCCGTTCGGCGTGGCCACGCTGTCGGACTCGGTCGGGGTGCAGTCGGCCTTCCTGGTCATCCCGGTGCTCGCGGCCGGGGCGGCCGCGGGCACCCTGGCCTCGGCCCGGCTGCTGCGCGCCGGTCGGCGCGCGGCGGGCCCGCCGCCGGCCGGCTGACCACCCGCGTCAGCGCCCGGCCACGGCGGCCAGGATGGACCGGCGCCGCTCCTCCGGAACCAGCTGCAGGTTGGCGGCCCGCACATCCGCCAGCACCTTGGCGAACACCGGCCAGAGCTTGCCCGGCCCGTCGGGGAACTCGGTGATCCACCGGAACTCCAGCGGGACCCCGGTCTGGCCGCCCGAGATGTCGGCGATGGCGGCGGGAACGGGATCCGGCCGGGGCAACCGACCCTCGGCGCCCGGGCCGATCACCGCAATGGTCGACGTGCCGGTCAACAGATCGGTGATCAGCGCCTTGGTGGCGTCGAACGGGTCCATGCCCTTGCGACCGTAGATGGGCGGCCGGACGACGTCGGCCTCGTAGGGTTCGGCGGTCCAGTGCTCGAGCCAGGTCTGCGGCATCTGGTGGATCCAGACCGTGACCGCGTCGGCGAACTCGCGGAACTTCTCCTCGTCCTGTTTGCCCTTGAGCCGTCGCGCGACGGTGGTCATCGCGTCCGCCGACAGGCCCACCCGGTCCAGCTTGAGCAGCATCTGCACGCTGTTCTTCGCGGTGTCGCTCATCAGGCTGGTCCGCCCCAGGGCATTGCCGACGGCATAGGACGCGGCCATGGTCAGCACGCCCCGCAGGGACAGCAGATCGCCCCGCTTGAGACCGGCGAAATCCTTGACGAACGGTTGGGTGTCGAACGTCGCGGACAGGGTGCTGACGGCGGTCATAGCGTCCTTGATGGCCGCCAGCGAGGTGCTCGGGATGTCGTCGTCCGGCATGTCCTTGGCCTGCTGGTCGTACAGCGCGGGCAGGCCGGTCGGCAGGACGCCGACCGTCGCCTGCACGTACATCTCCCACTTGATCATGTCCCGCAGGCCGGCCCAGGCGGTCTTGAAACGGTCCGTCTTGTCCGCCGGGCGCAGCCACCCCACCATGTCCTGCTGCGGCATGCCGGCGGCGAATCCGCGGGTGCCGGGGATGGCGGTCACCACCTTGCGCGGGTCCGCGTCGATGATCTTCTTGACGTGCTCGTCGATCGTCGTGGCCATCGCCAGGAACCGGGCATCCGCGCCGGCCGCCAGTTCGTCCAGCGCCGGGGTGCCGTATTCCAGGTTGCTCAGCTCCACATAGGTGGCCCCCAGCGTGGCCGCCGGGCTCATCTCGGTGATCGCGGCGAAGAATTCCGCACCCTTGGCTCCGAGGCCGTTGTGGTCCGGCGTCAGGGAGATGCGCGTCCCGTCCGGGCCGGGCAGGTAGCCCAGCTCCTGCTTGTAGGTCAGCCCGCCACCGAAGAAGGTGCCGATGTGCGGCGTCGGCGGCGCACCGCCGGGCAGGGCGTGCAGCGTGGTGGCGACCGCAGACGACATCGTCGGCACGCTGATCTCCACCTCGAAGCCCACCAGCCGGCGCAAGACGGGGGTGGCCTCGGCCGCTCCGGTGCCGGCCGGGTCCGGCGTGTCGGACGGGCCGGGGGTGCGGCGCCGCAGCACGTCCAGGGCGTGGTCGGCGCGGCGGTCCGCGTCCACCTCGGCCGGGTCGGCGGCTCGGCCGATGACCGCGCCGGCGCCGCCCGCCGGCTGGACCGTGTGGGCCAATTCGTGGGCGAGCACCCGTTGACCGCTCGCCGTGCCGGGGGCGTAGGCGCCCGCCCCGAAATAGATGTCCGACCCCCGGGTGAAGGCCACGGCCTGGACCGATCGGGCCAACGCGGCCGGCTCGGGCCCCGTGTGGATCCGCACCCGGTCGAGATCGGCGCCCACCGCGCTGGCCAGGGCGCGGGCCGGGCCCGCCGGCAGCGGCCGCCCGGCGCCCCGTCGGCGGTCCAGGACGGTGCTCAGGTCGCTGCCGATCGGACGGCCACCGAGCGGATCGCCGGTCGGGGCCGACCGGCGCAGCGGAGCCACGACCCCTGGCTGCGGGCCGGTGACGGTCACCCCCGGCACGGGAACGCCGGCCGGACCGCCCGCCGGCGCCGGGGCGGGTTCCGCGACGGCGGCCCCGCGCTTCGGGTCCGGGCGCCGCGTCGCCTGAGCTAGCGGTCGCGCGGCCATCGACACCTCCCCGGATCGGGTCGACCCCACCAGATCACGACCCGCCGGCCGCGGCAACTGCCCGTTCGGGGGATCACCGGTGCCGATCCCCCGCCGCGGCCGCCGCGCCCCGGTGTCGTACCTGTGCGCCACGATGGACCGGTGCTGTTCGCCGACCTCGCCACCGCGTCCGCCGCCGTCGGGGCCACCCGCTCCCGGCTGGCCAAACGCGCGCTGCTCGCCGCCGCGATCCGAACGGCCGATCCGGACGAGATCGACCTGGTCGTCACCTACCTGTCCGGCACGCTGCGACAGCGGCGGACCGGCGTCGGTTGGAGTTCACTGTCCTCGCTTCCCTCCGCCGCCGCCGAGCCGACGCTGACCGTGCGCGCGGTCGACGACGCGTTCGCGGGGATCGCCGCGATCGGCGGGGCCGGGTCGGCGGCACTGCGGGCGGGTGCCGTCGAGGCGTTGTTCGCCCGGGCCACCGAGGGTGAGCAGCGGTTGCTCCGGGGGCTGGTGTTCGACGAGATCCGCCAGGGCGCGCTGGATTCCCTGGTGCAGGACGGGTTGGCCGAGGCGTTCGGGGTGCCGGCCGCCGCCGTCCAACGGGCGTCGATGCTGCTCGGCTCGACCGCCGCCGCGGCCCGGCGGCTGGTCGCCGACGGCCTGGACGGGCTGACAAGCGTCGGCCTGCAGGTCGGCGTCCCGGTCCGGCCGATGCTGGCCGCCGCGGCGCCGGATCCGGCCGCCGCGGTGGAGAAGTCGGGCCTGCCCGCGCTGGTCGACACCAAGCTCGACGGGATCCGCGTGCAGGTGCACCGCGACGGCGATCGGATCCGGCTCTACACCCGCAGCCTGGACGACATCACCGACCGGCTGCCCGACATCGTCACCGCCGTGGCGTCGCTCCCGGCCCGGCAGCTGGTGCTGGACGGTGAGGTGCTGGCCGTCGACGCGGCCGGCCGCCCGGTGCCGTTCCAGCAGATCGCGGCCCGGACCGCGACCAAGGCGGCCGAGCCCTCGGCCGCCGGTGCCCCGCTGCCGCTCACCCTGTTCTGCTTCGACCTGCTGCACGTCGACGGCCGGGACCTGCTCGACGAGCCGTTGGTCGAGCGGGCCGAGGTCATGCGGGCGGTCCTGCCCGCCGAGCTGATCGTGCCGCGCACCGTCGCGCCGGACCTGGCCGCGGTCGAGGCGGCGTTCGCCGGCGCCGTCCGGGCCGGTTTCGAGGGCGCGGTGGTCAAGAAGCTGCACGCGCCCTACGCGGCCGGCCGCCGGGACTCGGGCTGGATCAAGCTCAAACCCCGGCACACCTTCGACCTGGCCGTGATCGCCGCCGAATGGGGCTACGGGCGGCGCACCGGCTGGCTGTCCAACCTGCATCTGGCCGCCCGCGACCCGCGCACCGGCGAGCTGGTGATGCTGGGCAAGACCTTCAAGGGGCTCACCGACGCGATGCTCACCTGGCAGACCGAGCAGTTCCTGGCCCGGGAGGCACGGCGCACGAAGACCACGGTGTACGTCGACCCTCCGCTGGTCGCCGAGATCGCGATCGACGGGGTGCAGGCCTCGACCCGCTACCCGGGCGGCGTCGCGCTGCGGTTCGCCCGGGTGCTGCGCTACCGGGACGACAAGTCGGTCGACGAGGTCGACGGCCTCGACGCGATCGTGGCCCTGGGTCCGGCAGCCGCCGTACCCGACCCGGCATGAGCTCACCCCCGCCGCGGCGGCGCCGTCACCACCGCGTGCGCGGCAGCGACGATCTCGGCAATGTCGGCCCAGCCGTCCTGGTCCAGATCGATGTCCAGGTACACGCCGATCCAGCCGCGCCCGCCCACGTAGGGCGGGCGGAAGA
>NZ_JBMDXT010000357.1:0-6074 GCF_048594475.1 Nakamurella sp.
ATCTTCCTGATCTGGACGCTGCGGGCGATCCTGTTCAAGCCGTTCATGAAGCAGATGGACTCGCAGCTCAAGATGCAGGCGGTCCAGCCGCAGATGAAGAAGCTGCGGGAGAAGTACAAGGACGACAAGCAGCGGTTGTCCGAAGAGATGATGAAGCTCAACAAGGAGGCCGGGGTCAACCCGCTGGCGTCCTGCCTGCCGGCGCTGATCCAGGCCCCCGTCTTCATCGGTCTGTTCCACGTGCTGCGCATGTTCCAGCCGGTGTACGAGAACGGCGAGTGGATCTACCGGCAGAACGTCTACTTCTTCGGGTATCAGGACGTCGTGTCCATGGGCAACGCCAAGTTGCCCGGCGGAGCGCCGCTGGTCGGGTACATGACCATGCAGGCCGACCAGCTGGCGTTCATGGACGGGGTGCGCTCGGCGATCATCGCCTGGGGCGTGCCGCTGACCATCCTGGCCGGTATCGCCACCCACCTGACCAGCCGGCGGTCGGTCGCCCGGCAGGCCCAGATGAACATCGACGCCGCAGCGAATCCGCAGACGGCGATCATGAACAAGCTGATGCTCTACATGTTCCCGCTGTTCGTCGTGGTCGGTGGGCCGTTCTTCCCGCTGGCCATCCTGTTCTACTGGCTGGCGAACAACTCCTGGACGTTCGGCCAGCTCTATGTCGCGCACAAGCTGCAGGACAAGAAGGCGGCGGCCAAGGCCCAGGTCGTCGAGGAGGCCAAGGACGCGAGCCGCTTCTCGACGCCGAAGCCGGGAGCCAAGCCCAAGGCATCGACGAACCGTCCGGTGGTCAACCCGACCAAGGTCGGCGATGCGACGCCGGGTGCGGATGTGGCACCACCGGCGGCCGCCAACGGAGCCGGTCACGGATCCGCCGGGGCCGTTCCGGGTGGGGCGGCCGCGGCCGGGGCGAGCACGCCGCCGAGCAAGCCCGCGCCGGGCAGCAAGCCGGCGCCGGGGGCCAAACCCCGGTCGGGGTCGAAGAAGAAGCGCTGATCGTTCCGGGTGGTGGTCGCCGCGTGGTCGTCCGCTGCCCGGGTACCGGGAGGGGCCGGCGGGGTCGCCGAGTCCAACAAGGGAGAAATCATGACTGACAACGTGACCACGGTCCTGGCCGACGACGCGCCGGCCGGTGAGGCAGGGGCGGTCGAGGAGCGCCCGGCGGGCAGCGGATCGAGCAAGCACGACCTGCTGGTGGCCGAGGGCGACGCCGCGGGCGACTACCTGGAGCGGCTGCTCGACATCCTCGACTTCGACGGTGACATCGACCTGGACGTCGAGGGCGAGCGGGCCGTCGTCTCGATCATCGGTGACGGCGAACTGGGCAAGCTCGTGGGTGACCACGGCGAGGTCCTGGACGCGTTGCAGGAGCTGACCCGGCTGGCCGCGACGGTCGAGACCGGTCAGCGATCCCGGCTGATGCTGGACATCGCGGGGTACCGGGCCCGCCGGCGCGCGGAGCTCGACGAGCTGGGACGCACCCTGGCCGAGCAGGTCGTCGCGTCGGGCGAGCCGGTGCGGCTGTCGCCGATGAATCCCTTCGAACGCAAGATCGTGCACGACGCGGTGGGCCGTGTGGACGGTGCGGAGTCCTCGAGCGAGGGTGAGGAGCCCCGCCGGCGCGTCGTCATCAGCGTCGCCGTCTAGCAGTCGTACATATGTTCGACCAGCCCCGCTCGCCCGATGCCACCGCGGCGCTGGAGCCTGAGCCCGCGGCGGCGTCGGTGGTGTTCGGGGAGCGGTTGTCGCTGGCCCGGCAGTACGCGGCGCTGCTGGCGGGGGATGGAGTCCTGCGCGGGCTCATCGGTCCGCGGGAGGCCGACCGCCTCTGGACCCGCCACGTGCTGAACTGTGCCGCGCCGGCGGAGCTGATCCCGTCCGGAGCCCTCGTGGTGGACGTCGGCAGCGGAGCCGGTCTGCCCGGCGTGGTGCTCGCGATCGCCCGGCCCGATTGCCGGGTGGTGCTGCTGGAACCTCTCGAGCGGCGCACGCGCTTTCTCCAGGAGGCGGTCGAGCAGCTCGGGCTGGACAACTGCCGGGTGGTGCGGGCGCGGGCGCAGGACGCGCCGGACGAGGCCCGCGGGGCCGACGTGGTGGTGTCGCGAGCCGTTGCCCCGTTGGGACGGCTCGCCGGGTGGTGCGCCGGTCTCGCCCGCACCGGCGGCCTGGTCCTCGCGCTCAAGGGGTCCTCCGCCCGGGCGGAGCTCGACCGGGACGCGGGCGACGTCGCGGCGGCCGGTCTGCGGTCCGCGGAGGTCGTGGAGCTCGACGGTCCCGCGGGTCCCGCCCAGGTGGTGCGGGCCGTGCGCGGTCCCGACCGCGGCCGGCGTTCCGGTGGCCCCCGACGTGGTTCTTCCGGTCGGAACACTCCCCGGGCATCCGGAGGCGGCAGCAGCGGTACGGGCCGCGCCCCGCGCTGAACGGACCCGGCTGACCGGTCGGGTGTGATCGGGTTCGGGATGTGCTGATGGCCGTTGCCGGTCCGTGACCTCCGCCGCCGGGTTGGTCGCCCGGTGCCGGGACGGTGGGGTGGCTTCGACCGGGCCCGCGAAGCCCGCCGGTGACACCCTTCCCCCGTCGCCCCGACCCGCCGGGACGGCGCTCCGGTCCGGGATGGGGCAGCCGTGCCGCGCCGGCGGGCAGCGAGTCCACGAAGGTCGTGCGCATCTCTGACTTGTGCTGCGGGCCGCGTCCGTACCGGTGACCGGGCGATCCGTGGTTCCTCGGCCCCGCCACGGCGGATCCGGGATGGGTGTCGGATCCACCGACGCGGTTCGGCCCGGGTCCGCGCCGGTGACCGGACGATCCGTGGTTCCTCGGCCCCGCCGCGGCGGATCCGGGATGGGTGTCGGATCCACCGACGCGGTCCGGCCCGCGTCCTCCGGCGTCGCGAGCCGCTGCGCGTCACCGGGCTCGGTCCCGGGTTGGCCGTGCCTGGGTGGGACGCGTCCGCTCGCGTGGTCGTCGCGTGAGTCTGGCCGATCCGCCTCGGTACCCGGCGGCTGAGCCGGATGGTGGCGCCGTTGCCGACATCAGGTGGGCGGTCCGGTCATCTGGGTGCTGACCCCCCGGGAGTCGCCGGCGGTCATCAGCCGGCCCGGCGTGGTTGGCGCGTGATTCTGGCCGGTCCGCCTCGGTACCCGGCGGCTGAGCCGGATGGTGGCGCCGTCGCCGACATGAGGTGCGCGGGCCGGTCATCTGGGTGGTGACACCCCTGGGAGTTGCCGGCGGTCATCAGCCGGCCTGGGGTGGTCGGCACCTGCGGGTGTCCGGAGTGCAGGCGTTTCACGTGGAACGGGAGCCGTGGCGGTCGGTGAGTGGCCGGTCGGGACTCCTTCCCTTTGGTGCCGTCAGATCCCCCGGTGGCCGGTCCCGCGGGGGTCGGCCGCGGGCCGCGCGCCGGCCGGCCGGCCCCGCCGTGCTGGTGGTCATCGACGCCAGGTCACCGTTCGCGCCGGGGGTCGGGACCAGGTGGTCCACGTGGCCGACCCTTCCACCAGGTCGATTCACCGACCGAGCGACGTTTCACGTGGAACAGAAGGAACGGTGACCGGTGCGCTTCTGCGGCGCATTCACCGAGTCGCGGGTGTTTCACGTGAAACGACTCCCTGGGCCGGCTGACGTCCGACGGTTTCACGTGAAACCGTGCACTCCCGATTGATGAATACCGGAGCATTCCGACCGGGCGACCTGTTTCACGTGAAACGCGCGGCCCCGCTCCGCTTCCTGAATGGCCCACCGGATGGTCGAATCGCCGCGGTCTGACCTCGCACTGCGCAGTTTCACGTGAAACCCCGCTGCGCCATCGGGCTGAAAACACGTCACGTCGCTCACATCCGGCGTGGTGCCCCAAGTGGCCATGAGGAGCGCCGTACCGTGCGGAGCGACCGGTCTTCGAACGCGGGAACGCGCTCCCATGGCCGGGCGGAACACAGAAGGAGGCGAATTCTTGAGCATCGACACAGCAGTCGACCTCGGCGAGTCCGACGTCGATATCGACCTCGATGACACCCCCCTGGCCCGTGCGTCCCTGGCGGCCATGGAATTGCGATCGGGTGAGCTGACAATGCCCCGACCGCGACACCGCCGGGTGTTCTCGGTGGCCAATCAGAAGGGCGGGGTCGGCAAGACGACCACGACGGTCAACATCGGTGTCGCTCTGGCCCGCGCCGGGCTGCATGTGCTGGTGCTCGACCTCGACCCCCAGGGGAACGCCTCCACCGCCCTCGGTGTGGAACGCAAGGCGGGGACGCCGTCGGTCTACGACGTCCTGCTCGGCCACATCACGCCGGCCGAGGCTATCCAGACCAGCCCGGAGGCCCCGCGCCTCGGCTGCATCCCGGCCACGATCGACCTGGCCGGTGCGGAGATCGAGCTGGTCAGCATGCCCGCCCGGGAACAACGGCTCCGGCGGGCCATCGCCGCGATCGACACCTACTACGACTACATTCTGGTCGACTGCCCGCCCTCGCTCGGCCTGCTCACGGTCAACGCGATGACGGCGGTCGACGAGGTCCTCATCCCGATCCAGTGCGAGTACTACGCCCTCGAGGGCCTGGGGCAGCTGCTGCGCAACATCGGCATGGTGCAGGAGCACCTGAACACCGAACTGGTCGTCTCGACGATCCTGCTGACCATGTACGACGGCCGCACCAAGCTGGCCGAGCAGGTCGCCAACGAGGTCCGCAACCACTTCGGCGACCTGGTGCTGCGCACCACGATCCCGCGGTCGGTGAAGGTGTCCGAGGCACCCGGGTTCGGCCAGTCCGTCATGACGTACGACCCGGGGTCGCGCGGCGCCATGTCGTATCTCGATGCCGCCCGCGAGATCGCCGAACGAGGAACGAAGGAGCAGGCATGACGCCGAAGGCACGAGGCGGGTTGGGCCGGGGCCTGGCCGCCCTCATCCCCACCGGGCCCACCACCACGACGGTGGCCGACGTCCTGCTCAACGGCGGGCCGGCGCCCCGACGGGACACGGCGCCGTTGTCCCTGGTCACCAGCCCGGTGACGGCAGCTGACCCGGAGGTGGATCCGGAGTCCGAGAGCGCGACGGCGGGAGTGACGGCGGCGGCGCCGGACCCGTCCGTGGGCCAGCCGACCACGACGACGGCGGCCCCCGTGGCCAGGACGGCTGCGCCGGAGACCGGGCCGGCGGTCGTTGCGGGTGGAACGGTCGCGGCGACCGGCGACGGACCGCGGTACGAGGAGGTTCCGGTCGATCGCATCCGCCGGAACCCGCGCAATCCGCGGACTGTCTTCGACGAGGACGCCCTGGCCGAGCTGGAACACTCGATCCGCGAGTTCGGGGTCCTGCAGCCGATCGTGGTCCGGGAGGTGACCGGTGGCGGCTACGAGCTGGTGATGGGTGAGCGCCGGTGGCAGGCGGCCCAGCGGGCGGGCCTGAGCACGATCGCCGCGATCGTCCGCCGGACGCAGGACGCCGACATGCTGCGGGACGCCCTGCTGGAGAACATCCATCGGGCGAACCTGAATCCGCTGGAGGAGGCGGCGGCCTACCAGCAGCTGTTGGAGGAGTTCGACGTCACGCAGGAGGAACTGGCCTCCCGCATCGGACGGAGCCGGCCGGTCATCTCGAACACGATCCGGCTGCTCAAGCTGCCGATCGCGGTCCAGCGGCGGGTGGCCGCCGGCGTCCTGTCCGCCGGCCACGCCCGGGCCCTGCTGGCCCTGAACGATCCGGAGGACCAGGAACAGCTGGCCGCCCGGATCGTCGCCGAGGGCCTGTCCGTCCGGGGGACCGAGGAGGCCGTCACCCTCATCATCGGGCGGACGGCGCCGCGGCGCCGGGCCACCCCGCCGAAGCGGACGATCCCGGGCCTGGAGAACCTGGCCGGGGCGCTGTCCGACGCGTTCGACACGCGGGTCCGCCTCGAGCTGGGCCGCACCAAGGGGCGCATCGTGGTGGAGTTCGCCACCCAGGACGACCTTCGCCGGCTGGTCGCGGTGATGGCCCCGTCGGCGATCGATTGCCCCCCCCCACCGGGCACAGGAGAGTGCCACAAAACAAAAGTTTGGGGGGCGGCCACGATAGCCCCGCC
>NZ_JBMDXT010000358.1:0-6641 GCF_048594475.1 Nakamurella sp.
GCTGGCCGCCGGGGTGACCGCCGCCCGGGCCGGTGCGACGGCGATGATCGACGTGTCCGACGGGCTGGTGGCCGACCTGGGGCACGTGGCCGACGAATCGCGGGTGGCCGTCGAGATCGCCACCCGGGCCCTGCCGGTGCACGACCGGCTGACCGAGGTCGCCTCCGCGCTGGGCCGCGATCCCCTGCAGTGGGTGCTGACCGGCGGCGACGACCACGCCCTGGCGGCGACCTTCCCGGCCGGCGCGGTGCCGGCCGGCTGGATCGTGATCGGCGCGGTCCGCGAGGGCAGCGGGGTGCTGGTCGACGGCACCCCCTGGGACGCGGCCGGGGGCTGGGACCACTTCGCCTGAGCGGGCCCGGCCGAGGTGGCCGGGCCCACCCCCGGCCGGGCCCGGGGGGCCGGCCGCGACTGTTCCGGGCAAGCCCGCACCCCGGAGTTACCTGGTCGACCCGGAATGGGCGCAGGCCCTCGGCCCGGTCGCCGGGCAGGTGTCGGCGATGGGGGAGTTCCTGCGGGCCGAGGTCGCGGCCGGCCGCTCGTACCTGCCGGCCGGCGACCACATCCTGCGGGCGTTCGAACGGCCGATGAGCCGGGTCAAGGTCCTGGTCGTGGGGCAGGATCCGTACCCGACCCCCGGACACCCGATCGGCCTGTCGTTCGCGGTGGACCGCCAGGTCCGGCCGATCCCGCGGTCACTGGCCAACATCTACCGGGAACTGACCGCCGACACCGGTATCGCCGCGCCGCCGCACGGGGACCTGACCGCCTGGTCCGACCAGGGTGTCCTGCTGCTCAACCGGGTGCTGACGGTCCAACCGGGCAAGCCGGCATCCCACCGCGGCAAGGGCTGGGAGCCGGTCACCGAGCAGGCCATCCGCGCGCTGGTGGCCCGGGGCGGCCCGCTGGTCGCGATCCTGTGGGGCAAGGACGCGCAGACCCTGCGGCCGCTGCTCGGCGACACCCCGGTGATCGTGTCCGCGCACCCGTCGCCGATGTCGGCCGACCGCGGCTTCTTCGGATCGCGCCCGTTCTCCCGGGTCAACACCTCGCTGGTCGAGCAGGGCGGCGAACCGGTCGACTGGACCCTGTGACGGCGGCGCCCGGTCCGGGGCCCGGACCAGCCAACGGTCCGGCCGCCGCGGGCCGCCCGGGGCGGCTGACCGCGGCGCTGTTCGCCGGCGGCATCGCCACCTTCGCCGAGCTCTACGCCGTGCAGGCGGTGCTGCCGGGCCTGGCGGCCGAGTTCGGCCTGACCGAATCGCAGGCCACGCTGGCGGTCTCGGTGGCCACCGGGGCGCTCGCCCTGTCCGTGCTGCCCTGGGCGGCCTGGGGCGATCGCGTCGGGCGGGCCCGGGCGATGCGGGCGTCGGCGATCGTCGCCGCGATCTCCGGCCTGCTGGTCGCCCTCGCCCCGACGTTCACCCTGCTGCTGGTGGTGCGGGCGATCTCCGGGGCCGCGCTGGGGGCCCTGCCGGCGCTGGCGGTGGCCCACCTGGTCTCGTCGGCGCCACCGGCCCGGGTGGCCGGCATCGGCGGCCTCTACATCGCCGGCACGACGATCGGCGGGCTGTCCGGACGGGTGCTCACCGGCGCGGTCGGCGGCCTGTTCGGCTGGCGCTGGGGCCTGGTCACCACGGCCGTGTTCGTCGCGGTGGCGGCGGCGGTCTTCGCCGTGCTGCTCGATTCCGGTCCGCGATCCCGCCGTCCGACCGGGGCCGGGGCGGGGCAGTGGGCGCGGGTGCGGCTGGCGCTGGCCGACCGGGTCGTGTGGGTGTTCTACGCCCAGGCGTTCCTGCTCATGGGCGCGTTCGTCACGGTGTACAACCTGCTCTCGTTCCGCCTGCTGGGCGATCCCTACCGGCTGCCGGCGTCGGTGGTCAGCCTGCTGTTCCTGACCTACCTGGTGGGCACCGTCTCCTCGTCCGGGGTCGGCCGGCTGGTGGCCGCGCTCGGCCGGCGCCGGGTGCTCGCGGGCGCCGGTGCGACGATGGCGGTCGGGGCCGCGATCACCCTGGCCGCGCCCCTGTGGTGGATCCTGACCGGGCTGATCCTGCTCACCCTGTCGTTCTTCGTCGCCCATGCCATCGCCGCGACGTGGGCGGGCGAGCGGGTGCCGGCCGCGCGGTCCCAGGCGTCGGCGGTGTACTCCCTGGCCTACTACGCCGGGTCGAGCCTGGTCGGGCTGGCGGGCGCCGCGTTGTACGCCCGGTTCGGCTGGAGCGGATCGACCGCCCTGGTCGTGGCGAGCACCGGGACGGCCGCCGTCGTGGCGTTTCTCGGCGCGCCGCGCCCGGAACCGGGCGTGGTGCGGCCAAGCTCTCCATCGTGAGCGCCAGCGCCTCCCCGCCCGACATCCCCCAGGGCATGCTCAAGCCCGTCAGCTGGATGTGCGCCCGGCTGGTGACATCCATCGTCGTTCTGCTCTGGGTGTACTACGTCATGCCGGTCAAGGGCGACGACGGGGACTCCGACCTGCCGTGGCTGGTCCTGGACCTGGTCATCTTCGGCGCCATCGTCGGCGTCCAGGTGCCGTTGATCGCCCGGGCCCGCTACCCGATGCTGCGCGGGATGGAGTCGCTGGCCCTGACCATCCTGCTGTTCCTGCTGATCTTCGCGCGGGTCTACCTGTCCAACTCGGTGGCCGACCCGGCGTCGTTCACCCAGCCCCTGGATAAGGACACCGCGCTCTACTTCACCGTCACCGTCTTCGCCACGGTCGGCTTCGGCGACATCGTGGCCGCGGTCAACCCGATGAAGCTGCTGGTGACCGTCCAGATGCTGCTGAACCTGGTCGTCTTCGGTCTGGTCATCCGGGTGCTCAGCTCGGCCGCCCAGCGGGGTGTCGCGCGCAAGCGGCTCGGCACCGACTGACCGGCCGGGCCCGGTGCCCGGTCAGACGGTGTGCAGCTCCGGCGTCTTGGGCCCCGGCACCGGCAGGATGAAGGTCACCACGAACGCCACCGCCACCGCGATGACCACCTGCGGGGTGACCGAGATGCCGTCGGCGCCGAGCAGCAGGGTGGCCAGCAGGGTGGAGGTCATCGGCAGCCGCAGCATCGCCGCGCACATCGCGCCGATCCCCATCGCGATCGCCGGGGCCAGGGCCATGCCCGGCAGCCCGGACGCGGCGATCCCGATGGCCGCGCCGATGAACATCGACGGGAAGACCGGGCCGCCGCGGAAGGCGCTGAGGGACAGGCTGTAGGCGAACGACTTGCACAGCACCAGCACGATCAGCGTGCCCACCGAGTACTCGGTCGCGTGGCTGACCAGCTCGGGCAGCGCGTCCTGCCCGGAGAACAGCACCTGGGTGAAGCTGTGGCCGGTCAGCAGCTGGTAGAGCATCGCGGACAGGCCGACCAGCAGGCCGAGCCCGACGGTGACCAGGACCCGGTTGAGGTGGACCAGCGGGCGCAGGGACAGCCCGCCCCAGCGGATCACCCAGCCCAGCCCGGCGCCCACGATGCCCATGACGATGGCCCAGCCCAGCGAGCCGACGGTCGGGTCGACGTCCGGCGGCACGGTGCCCAGGGACAGCGAGAACGTGCCGAGCCCGGTCAGGTTGCCCAGCCCGAGGAAGATCAGCGCGCCGATGCCCGAGGCGAGCAGGCCCGGCAGCGCCACCAGGCTCAGGGTGGCACCGCCGATGCCGGCGACCTCCATGATCAGGAACGCGCCCAGGACGGGGGAACCGAGCAGCGTGCTGACCGCGGCGAAACTGCCGGCCGAGGCCATGATCGTGGCCGCCATCGGCGGGGCGTCCTTGCGGACCAGGTGCACCGTCAGCGCGGCCAGGCCGCCGCCGATCGCGATCAGCGGCGCCTCGGGGCCGAGCACCGCGCCCAGGCTCAGGGTGCTCAGCGCGGCCAGGAAGACGCCGATCAGTTCCTTGCCGCTCGGCGCGCCGCCGCCGGCCTGGAAGCCGAACGCCGGGGAGTGCCCGCAGTTGCCGGGCAGGTAGCGGATGGTCAGGCCGGTGAGCAGCCCGCAGAGCACCAGCCAGGGCAGCGGCCACCAGGCCGGCGCCGGGCCGCCCAGCACGTCCTGCGGCAGCGTGGTGAACAGGTACTGCTGGAGCTTGGTGACCAGCGTCAGGAAGCCGTAGGCGACCGCCGAGATGGGGATGCCCAGGATCGCGGCGAGGATGAGCGCGGACAGGTAGGCGGGCGAACGGATCACCTTGCGCGGGTCCATCGCGCCGGGGTCGGCGGCGCCGGGTGCGGCGCCCGCCGGAGGGACCGCGGCGGCCCCGGCGGGGGGTGATGCGGCCGGCGGGGTGGGCGAGTCGGCCATCGGGCACCTCTCGTGCGGAAGGGTCGTCCGAGCGGCCAACATATCCCGCCGGGTGATTCCGGCCGAGTCCCGTCGGCGGCCCCGTCCGGAGATCACCCGAGGCGGATAGGGGCGCCGGCGGCCGGTGCGATCCCGTCGACCACGGCCCGGTGGGTCGAGCGTGCGCGGCCACCGGACCGCCCTACAGCAGGGTGGCGTCCCAGGTGCCGATGGCGTCCGCCGTCCGGGCCGGCCGGGCGTCCCGGTCGATCCCGTCGAACGCGCCGATCGCGGCGAGCAGGGACGGCAGCACCATCAGCGCGCCGACCCCGGAGTGCCCCGTCATCGACCAGTCGGTCAGCGGCTCGTGGCCCAGCAGGTCCAGCACCCGGGGATGGCCGCGTTCGGGCGCCAGCGACGACACGATCAGGTAGGTGTCGGCCCCCGGTGCGATCCGGTGGGCCAGGACGGCGGCGACGGTGCTCGGCAGGTCGTGCACGATCACCGGGGTCCGCCGCACGGCCGCCTGGGCGATGAACCCGGTGAGCGCGGCCAGGTCGGGCCCGCCGCCGACCCGCAGCATGTCCAGCGAATTGCCGCCCGCCCGGCGCACCCGGAACAGCGCGTCCCGGACCGCGGCGGCCTTGCGGATCCACGCGTTGTCGTCGATGCCCGAGCCGCGGGAGGTCGCGTCGACCGGCTCCATCGCGGTCAGCGCCGCGGTCAGCGCGGCCACCGGGGTGCTCACCCCGACCCCGCAGGTCGCCCCGATCAGCAGATCCGCTCCGGTGTCGACGGCCGTGTCGGCGGCATCCCGCCCCGCCTGCACGGCGGCGGCCAGCGCGGCGGCGTCCATCGCGTCGACCCGGTCGATGCGGCCGGCCGGTCGGGCACCGGCGATCCGGTCCGGCACCTCGGGCAGCGGCTGCGCCAGCCCGACGTCGACGAACGAGATCGGCGTGCCGGTGGCGGCCGCCAGGTCGGCGGCGAAGCCGGTGCCCAGCGCCAGGTCGGCCGCCCGGCGCCGGCTCTGGTCCGCCGGGGTCGCCGAGACGGCCAGGCCGGCGACGTCGTGGTCGGCCGCGAACACGGTCAGCCGGGGGTGGGGCCGCAGCGGCCCGTCGGCCGATCCCCGCGCGCCGGCCAGCAGATCGATGACCGAGGCCCACACGCCGAAGGCGCCCACCGGCACGAGGTCGCGGACGTCGGCGGCGGCGAGCACGGCCTCGTGGTCCAGGGCCGGCACCGGCGGCAGGTCGGTGGTGATCGGCGAGTCCATCGCGCCCAGTATGCCGATCCGCGCCCTCGGGTCGGCACCCGGTCGGTGCCCGGTCGGTGCCCGCGGGTCCGGTGTCCGGGCGCTGTGTCGATCGACGGTGCAGACGATCGTAAAGAGATGTGAAAATTCGCAGGTCAGGGCCAACTGTCGGACCCCCGGGCTACCGTGGGGACACCGGATCGGTCCGGGTCGGGGTCAACCCGATGGCAAGGACACGCAGCACGGCACTGAGGGGAGAACCGATGGTGTATCTGTGGCGTTACGCGGACGAGGCGGGCGTGGTGGCCGACGGTCCCGACATCGCGTTCGGCTCCCAGGAGGAGGCCGAGGTCTGGCTCGGGGATGCCTGGCCCGATCTGCTCGACAGCGGCATCGCGGAGGTCTCGCTGTTCAACGACCGCCAGGCCGTGTACGGGCCGATGGCCCTGGCCGAGTCGGCCTGAACCGTCACCGGGAGGGGCGCGCCCGCCGGCCCACCTAGGATTGCCGGGTGACTCCCACCGCCGACAAGGTGCCCGACGACGGGCTCGATCCAGCGCCGAATTCAGCGTCGAAATCAGTGCCGAACCTGGCCAAGCAGTACGACCCCGCGGCGGTCGAGGTACCCCTGTACCAGCGGTGGGTCGACGCCGGCTACTTCAAGGCCGACGAGCAGAAGGTGCTGCGCGGCGAGCGTCGGCCGTTCTCCATCGTGCTGCCCCCGCCGAACGTCACCGGGAGCCTGCACATCGGGCACGCGCTCGACCACACGCTGATGGACGTGCTGACCCGCTGGCACCGGATGTCCGGCGACGAGGCGCTGTGGCTGCCCGGCATGGACCACGCCGGCATCGCCACCCAGACCGTGGTGGAGCGGCAGCTGGCGGTCGACGGCAAGTCCCGGCACGACTACGGGCGCGACCTGTTCGTGCAGAAGGTCTGGGACTGGAAGCGCGAGTCGGGCGGGGCGATCCTGGGCCAGATGAAGCGGCTCGGCGACTCCGTCGACTGGGACCGCGAGCGGTTCACGCTGGACGACGGCTTGTCCGACGCCGTGCAGACGATCTTCAAGCGCATGTATGACGACGGCCTGATCTACCGGGCCGAG
>NZ_JBMDXT010000359.1:0-3624 GCF_048594475.1 Nakamurella sp.
ACTCGGGCCAGGAACCGCCGGCTCTGCCGGACAACGTCATCCAGGCCACCCGGTCCCGCTACATCGAGGCCTACCAGCTCATCTCGGGCCGGCGGTTCAGCGACTGGATCGGCTGACCGCCGCCGCGGCCCGGCGGACCGCGCCGACTCTCCTCATCCGCAGGTTCCCCGGGCCGGCGAACCCGCGGATGAGGCGAGTCTTTGCCGGGGGCGGCGCCGATCGGGTCCGTCCCGCGGGTCAGTGCGCGTTGCTGCCGGCCAGCTGGTGTCCGACCACCCCGGCGATGATCAGCACGATCGACCCGATGGTCAGCGCGTTGACCGGGTCGTCGAAGGCGATCATCCCGACGATCGCGGTGACCACCGCGCCGATGCCGACCCAGACCGCGTAGGCCGGCCCGACCGGCAGCGACTTCAGGGCGATCATCAGACCGGCCATCGACGCGGCCAGCAGGACGACGAACGCCACCGACGGCCAGAGCTTGGACAGGCCGTCCGACGCCTTCAGCGACAACGCCCACCCGGCCTCGAGCAGCCCGGACACGATCAGGATCACCCACGCCATGCGGCGAGTCTGCCAAGCGCGGCCGCCCCGGACGGTCCGCCACACCCGGGGCGCCTGGCAGGATCCGATCCGTGTTCGACGGTTTCGCGGAACTGGACGTCCGGGTCAACGGGGTGCGGCTGCGGGGGCGGGTCGGCGGTGACCCGGCCCGGCCGCCGTTGCTGCTGGTGCACGGCTTTCCCGAGTCGCACCTGATCTGGCACCGCGTCGCGCCCTCGCTGGCCCGGGACTTCTTCGTCGTCGCCCCCGATCTGCGCGGCTACGGGGCATCGGAGCGGCCGCCGGCCACGGCGGACCACTCGTCGTACGGCAAGCGGGAGATGGCGCGCGACTGCGTGGAGCTGCTGGCGCACCTGGGCCACGAGCGCTTCGCGGTGGTCGGTCACGACCGCGGCGCGCGGGTGACCGCCCGGCTGGCCGCCGATCACCCCGACCGCGTCACCCGGGCGATGCTGTTGGACATCGCGCCGACCCTGGACATGTACGAGGCCACCTCCCGGGCGTTCGCCGCCGCCTACTGGCACTGGTTCTTCCTGATCCAGCCCGCGCCGCTGCCGGAGACGCTCATCGGCGCGCACCCCCGGATGTTCGTGGAGCAGCTGATGGGCAGCGGATCGGCCGGCCTCGACCCGTTCCCGCCGGACGTGCTGGCGGCCTACGTGGCCGCCCTGACCGGCCCGGACCGGGCGTTCGGCATGTGCGAGGACTACCGGGCCGCGGCGACGATCGATCTGGAGCACGACCGGGCGGATCGCGCCGCCGGCCGGCGGATCACCGTTCCGCTGCGCGTCCTGTGGGGCGCGCGGGGGGTCGTCGGCCGGCTGTTCGACCCGCTGGCGCTGTGGCGCGCCGTGGCCGACGAGGTCACCGGTCGGCCGGTCGACTGCGGGCACTACCTGCCCGAGGAACTGCCCGACGAGATCGAGCGGGAGATCCGCACCTTCCTGGCCTGAGCCGGGCCGGCCGGGCCGCGCGTCCGGTGGTTCCCCGGATCCACCGATCGGTGGACGCGGATTTCCATCGGTCCATCGGCCGGCCGGCGGACCGTCCCGACCGCGCCGAGGCGCGAGAGTTGTTGTCAGCGGCGAGGAACGCCGAGAGCCCTCGGCGACGAGGACAACAACGTGAGGTGCGTCGAGATGACGAAGACGAAGACGGGCCGGGGCGTCGCCGGCCGGGCAGTTGCGTGTGGCGCGATCCTGGCCGGGGTGGCCATGGGCGCCCTGATCGGGGCCAACCCCGCCAGTGCCGACACCGGTTCCGGGGACCAGAGTTTCCAGATGGTCGAGCTGACCAACTACACCCCCTACACCTGGAACCTGGAGGGCCGCAACGAGCCCGGCACCCACTCGCCCGCCCCTCAGACGATTCTGCCCGGGCAGACCGCGGTCTGGGACGGCGACACCGGCGTGAACATCGCCGAGTGGCGCTACACCTACACCCTGCCGCAGGGCAACGGGGTGGACTACCGGTCGGACAAGCAGCTGATCGACGTCCTGGAGAACAACGGCTACGTGCAGATCTTCGACGAGGACAACGGCTATCACAACCAGACGGCCCCGTCCCGGCTGTCCCACGACGTCCAGGACGCGGACGGGTACCAGTACCACTGGGACGTGTACTGGAACACCCCGGTGACCGTGACGATCGACAACGCGACGGACTCCGCCGCGGCGACATCCGCGGTCAACGGCCAGTTCCCGCGCGCCGTCGACGGCAGCACCAAGTGGACCACCAACACCGGCTCCGAGGCCTGGAACTGGGGGGCGCCGACCCGGGCCACCGGGATGCTCTACAACTACTCCTCCGCCGACGCGAAACTGGATGCCGGGCAGGAGACCTCGGTCGGCCAGAGCGCCAACTTCGGCCTCGAGATCACCGGGTCGGTCGGCATGAAGGTGTTCGGCGCCTCGGCCAAGCTGGCCGCGTCGGTCGATCTGGACAAGGACTGGGGGTCGGAGGACTCCACCGAGGTCACCGCGGACATGGACGTCGCCCCCGGGCAGGTCGGCTGGATCGACAAGAAGGAGTCGACCGGCGCGCTGACCGGTGAGCTGCAGTTCACCACCCCCGAGGGCGTCACCTTCGACCTGAAGAACGTCACCCTGTCGCAGGGCGACCTGGTCAACCCCGACGCCAGCAAGTCGCCGATCCGGGCCGGCGTCCTGGACATGCCGCACACCTGCCAGATCAGCGACGCCCCCTGCTACGTGGGCCACTGACCGGCCGGCGGGCCCGCCGGCCCGCCGCGCCCCGACCTCGCCGTCCCCGACCGCACCGCCGGGGCCGCACCGGATGTGCCCGGCCGGCCCCACCGCACCGCCCCACCACCGCACCGCCCCAGACATCACCACCACCGCCGACGCCGACCCCGGGACGACACCGGGGGGCCGGCCCCGTTCGAGGAGATCCATCATGAACGTTCGCAGCTTCGCCCGGATCGGCACCGCCATCGTGGCGGCCGGCGTCATCGGGACCCTGGGCGTCGGCCTGGCCCAGGCCGACAGCACCGCGGTCGACCCCAACGCCGGCATCGTCGCCGGCAGCGGCCACCTGGTCGTCATCGACGCCACCAAGGACAAGGACGCGGCCGTCAACCTGCTGACCCACTACAAGGATTCGCCCGACCACACCTTCATCCCGGACGGCCAGCCGACCTACGGCCAGTCCGACTGGCAGCCGGCCACCTTCGCCGACGGCACGTCGGGCATCCCCGGGATCGCCGGGTCCTCGACCGAGAAGATCGGGATGGTGCTGACCGTCAAGCACACCGAGTCCTCGAGCGTGAAGATCGGCGGATCGGTCGAGACCTCCTTCGGGTACGACCTGGCCGGGGTGGTCGACACCGAGCTGTCCTTCAAGTTCAGCGGCGGGCACACCTGGGACTCCTCCACCACCGACACCGCGCAGATCTGGGCCACCGCCATGCCGAACAAGGCGGTCTGGATCGAGGCCTCCACGAGCGAGGCGACGTTCACCGGCGACTTCCGCTTCGGGTACGAGGGCAACGAGTACCTGATCAAGAACGTGACCATCACCCAGCCGGCCGCGCAGAACGCC